>NZ_JBSWTJ010000001.1:60000-262500 GCF_056158485.1 Mesobacillus sp. ABV4_180 | reverse complement strand
AGAACCAAGAAAAAACCGAGTGATCGCCATTTTAGTTTTCTCTCTATTCAATTAGAGAAATGACCTTTTAGGTTAAGTTAGAAAGGGCGCACGGTGGATGCCTTGGCACTAGGAGCCGATGAAGGACGGGACTAACACCGATATGCTTCGGGGAGCTGTAAGTAAGCTTTGATCCGGAGATTTCCGAATGGGGAAACCCACTGTTCGTAATGGAACAGTATCTTTACCTGAATACATAGGGTATTGAAGGCAGACCCGGGGAACTGAAACATCTAAGTACCCGGAGGAAGAGAAAGCAAACGCGATTCCCTGAGTAGCGGCGAGCGAAACGGGACATAGCCCAAACCAAGAGGCTTGCCTCTTGGGGTTGTAGGACACTCTACATGGAGTTACAAAGGAACGGGGTAGATGAAGTGGTCTGGAAAGGCCCGTCAGAGAAGGTAAAAACCCTGTAGTTGAAACTTCGTTCCCTCCTGAGTGGATCCTGAGTACGGCGGGACACGAGAAATCCCGTCGGAAGCTGGGAGGACCATCTCCCAAGGCTAAATACTCCCTAGTGACCGATAGTGAACCAGTACCGTGAGGGAAAGGTGAAAAGCACCCCGGAAGGGGAGTGAAAGAGATCCTGAAACCGTGTGCCTACAAGTAGTCAGAGCCCGTTCATGGGTGATGGCGTGCCTTTTGTAGAATGAACCGGCGAGTTACGATTACATGCAAGGTTAAGTTGAAGAGACGGAGCCGCAGCGAAAGCGAGTCTGAATAGGGCGAATGAGTATGTGGTCGTAGACCCGAAACCAGGTGATCTACCCATGTCCAGGGTGAAGGTTGGGTAACACCAACTGGAGGCCCGAACCCACGCACGTTGAAAAGTGCGGGGATGAGGTGTGGGTAGCGGAGAAATTCCAATCGAACTTGGAGATAGCTGGTTCTCTCCGAAATAGCTTTAGGGCTAGCCTCACGTTGTAAGAGTCTTGGAGGTAGAGCACTGTTTGGACTAGGGGCCCTCATCGGGTTACCGAATTCAGACAAACTCCGAATGCCAAAGACTTATCCGTGGGAGTCAGACTGCGAGTGATAAGATCCGTAGTCAAAAGGGAAACAGCCCAGACCACCAGCTAAGGTCCCAAAGTATACGTTAAGTGGAAAAGGATGTGGAGTTGCTTAGACAACCAGGATGTTGGCTTAGAAGCAGCCACCATTTAAAAAGTGCGTAATAGCTCACTGGTCGAGTGACTCTGCGCCGAAAATGTACCGGGGCTAAACGTATCACCGAAGCTGTGGATTGACATCTTAGATGTCAGTGGTAGGAGAGCGTTCTAAGGGCGTTGAAGCTAGACCGTAAGGACTGGTGGAGCGCTTAGAAGTGAGAATGCCGGTATGAGTAGCGAAAGATGGGTGAGAATCCCATCCACCGAATGCCTAAGGTTTCCTGAGGAAGGCTCGTCCTCTCAGGGTTAGTCGGGACCTAAGCCGAGGCCGAAAGGCGTAGGCGATGGACAACAGGTTGATATTCCTGTACCACCTCTTTATCGTTTGAGCGACGGGGGGACGCAGGAGGATAGGGTAAGCGCGCTGTTGGATATGCGCGTCTAAGCAGTTAGGCTGCAAGTGAGGCAAATCCCGCTTGCGTGAAGGCTGAGCTGTGACAGCGAGGGAAATTTAGTACCGAAGTTCCTGATTCCACACTGCCAAGAAAAGCCTCTAGCGAGATAAATGGTGCCCGTACCGCAAACCGACACAGGTAGGCGAGGAGAGAATCCTAAGGTGAGCGAGAGAACTCTCGTTAAGGAACTCGGCAAAATGACCCCGTAACTTCGGGAGAAGGGGTGCTCATTTGGGTGAATAGCCCGGATGAGCCGCAGTGAATAGGCCCAGGCGACTGTTTAGCAAAAACACAGGTCTCTGCGAAGCCGCAAGGCGAAGTATAGGGGCTGACGCCTGCCCGGTGCTGGAAGGTTAAGAGGAGGGGTTAGCTCACGCGAAGCTCTGAATCGAAGCCCCAGTAAACGGCGGCCGTAACTATAACGGTCCTAAGGTAGCGAAATTCCTTGTCGGGTAAGTTCCGACCCGCACGAAAGGCGTAACGATCTGGGCACTGTCTCAACGAGAGACTCGGTGAAATTATAGTACCTGTGAAGATGCAGGTTACCCGCGACAGGACGGAAAGACCCCGTGGAGCTTTACTGTAGCCTGATATTGAATTTTGGTACAGCTTGTACAGGATAGGTAGGAGCCTGAGAAACCGGAGCGCCAGCTTCGGTGGAGGCGTCGGTGGGATACTACCCTGGCTGTATTGAAATTCTAACCCGCGCCCCTGATCGGGGCGGGAGACAGTGTCAGGTGGGCAGTTTGACTGGGGCGGTCGCCTCCTAAAGAGTAACGGAGGCGCCCAAAGGTTCCCTCAGAATGGTTGGAAATCATTCGCAGAGTGTAAAGGCACAAGGGAGCTTGACTGCGAGACCTACAAGTCGAGCAGGGACGAAAGTCGGGCTTAGTGATCCGGTGGTTCCGCATGGAAGGGCCATCGCTCAACGGATAAAAGCTACCCCGGGGATAACAGGCTTATCTCCCCCAAGAGTCCACATCGACGGGGAGGTTTGGCACCTCGATGTCGGCTCATCGCATCCTGGGGCTGTAGTCGGTCCCAAGGGTTGGGCTGTTCGCCCATTAAAGCGGTACGCGAGCTGGGTTCAGAACGTCGTGAGACAGTTCGGTCCCTATCCGTCGTGGGCGCAGGAAATTTGAGAGGAGCTGTCCTTAGTACGAGAGGACCGGGATGGACGCACCGCTGGTGTACCAGTTGTCTTGCCAAAGGCATCGCTGGGTAGCTATGTGCGGACGGGATAAGTGCTGAAAGCATCTAAGCATGAAGCCCCCCTCAAGATGAGATTTCCCATAGCGCAAGCTAGTAAGAACCCTGAAAGATGATCAGGTTGATAGGTCAGAGGTGGAAGCGCGGTGACGTGTGGAGCTGACTGATACTAATCGTTCGAGGACTTAACCAAATAGATCATTCGTTCTTCTTGAATTCTTCTTACAACATTATCTAGTTTTGAGGGAGCAAAGCTTTTTGCGAAGCAAAATTGCAAAACCTCAAACCAAATAGTCTGGTGGCGATGGCGAGAAGGTCACACCCGTTCCCATACCGAACACGGAAGTTAAGCTTCTCAGCGCCGATGGTAGTTGGGGGTTTCCCCCTGTGAGAGTAGGACGCCGCCGGGCACACGAAAGAACAGCTGTAATGGCTGTTCTTTTTTTGTGTATATGAAATGCAGTGCCTCTGCGTATTCTGAATTTACTGCTTTGATTTGTTCGGTTTAGTCACTTGGTCGATATAATGGAAAATGTGGTCGATATAATTGGAAATCAACTGATATAATCAAAAATGTGGTTGATATATTGGAAAATCCGCTGATATGTCCAAAATGTGGTCGATAAAATAAGGCATAACCCGATTAAACCTAAAACTGATTAGCAAAAAACCAGTCTCACCCCCATTTAACATGAAAAATCATATAATCCAGCACATATTTAGCTATATAAAACACTAAACTGTGTCTAGGATCTTCAAAAGTCGCTTACAAGCCTCCATTTCATTCAAAAACACAAGAACCGTCCCCCTGTTTTCCCTGCGGAAAATAATAAACCAACCTAAATTGTTATAAGACATACAAGGAAATAGAATGTCAATCATAAAATATAAAACAATTAAACTTTCTGAAATATTATTCGGAAAATTGTATACAAAATCGGGCTGCTGGGAACAATAGGTGTACGGAGGTGGAGAATTTGGGTTCTCTTTTAGCAAGAAAACAAGTTGGGGAAACATGTGTGATTTGCGAACGGACGAGGACGGCTGGCATACACCTGTATACTTCTTTTATCTGCACTAAGTGTGAGAGCATTATGATCAAGACAGATACGGGTGATCCTAAATATAAATATTATGTGGAAAAGTTAAGGAAAGTAACGAAGCCTGGCATTTACAGTTAAAAGCTCAATTTGAGCTTTTATTTTTTTTGCCAACAAACAGTGTTAGAATAGATAGGTGTGAATTTATATTGTTAGGTGATTCTATGGACCAATCTAAAACACCTTTGTACACCCAACTGGTCAGACACCATAGGACCAAGCCTCTTTCATTCCATGTTCCGGGGCATAAATATGGTGATGTTTACCCACATGAGGGACAGGCATTCTATGGGGAAATTCTGAAGCTGGATGCGACAGAAATTACGGGTCTTGATGACCTTCATTCTCCTGAGGGTGTAATTTTAGAAGCTGAGAATTTACTTTCGGATCTATATAAAACTAATAAAAGCTTTTTTTTAATAAATGGGTCAACTGTGGGCAACCTTGCGATGATTCTCTCTGCAATTAACGAAGATGACATTGTGCTTGTGCAGCGAAATTCTCATAAGTCAATCATGAATGCCATTCGGCTCGCAAAAGCCAAGCCAGTATTCATTAGTCCGGAATATGACCACGAATACGGTGTAGCTTCCGGCTTGAGTTTTGATGCAGTGAAATCAGCCATCAAACAGTACCCTCATGCAAAAGCACTGTTATTAACGTATCCTAACTATTACGGTATGACATATGACCTTAAGAGTTTAATTGATTTGGCACATGAACATCATATCCCCGTGTTAGTGGATGAGGCTCATGGCGTTCATTTTATTGCAGGGGATTATTTCCCGCCGTCCGCAGTTGAACTTGGTGCGGATCTCGTTGTGCAGTCTGCTCATAAGACGTTGCCAGCGATGACGATGGGAGCATTCCTCCATTATCAGACGAAGCTCGTTTCCTTGAGCAAACTGCAGTTTTATTTACAGGCACTGCAATCAAGCAGCCCTTCGTATCCACTAATGGCTTCCTTAGATTTGGCGCGCAGTTATCTGGGGACCTATGGTCAGGAAGACCTGTTATATCTAAAAGGCGAAATAGAATGTTTCCGAGATGAGCTAAGTCAGCTTGAATCGATTCACTTAATGAAGCATAATGATCCGCTGAAATTGGCGATACAGACCAAAGGTCCGTGGACAGGATTCGAGCTGCAAAGGAAACTTGAAACGAAAGGCATTTTTACCGAATTAGCTGACCCTTATAATGTACTGTTTGTTCTCCCATTGCTAAAGCGAGGCATGAATCATCGCATGCTTGAAGCTGCTGGAATCATAAAAGAAGTCACTGACAGTTTGCCGAATGGAGTTGCTGAATTCGAGCCTGAATTGAGCGATAAAACCATTTCAACCTTAACAATTGGCTATAAAGAGATGGAGAGCCTGGAAACGGAATTTGTTCCACTTGAACAATCGGTGGACAGGGTATGCGCAGAAGCGATTATTCCTTATCCGCCGGGAATACCGCTCGTTCTGCCTGGGGAATTATTAAGAGAAGAAGATTTTCAAACTGTACTATATTTGAGAAAAATCAACGCAAAAATCCAGGGTGGAGAGGAATTGCGTTCCGGAAAAATAAAAGTATTTAAGAGTTGGAGGATTTAAATGGAAAACGGTATATTCATTACGATTGAAGGTCCGGATGGTTCGGGGAAAACGACCATCATTCAAATGCTGGCGGAAAATCTTGAAAAGGAAGGATTCGCGGTCATGGCGACGCGCGAACCGGGAGGAATCGAGATTGCCGAGCAGATCAGGAAAGTCATTCTTGACCCTGAAAATACAGCAATGGACCCACGTACAGAGGCACTATTATACGCGGCGGCAAGAAGGCAGCATCTAGCTGAAAAGGTGAAGCCGGCTCTTGAGAATGGGAAAATCATCTTGTGCGACCGGTTTGTGGATAGTTCATTGGCTTATCAGGGTTATGCACGTGGATTGGGGATTGATGAGGTATACTCAATCAACCAGTTCGCCATTGAAGACATGATGCCGGAGCTAACATTATATTTCGATGTAGCGCCGGAGATTGGACTTGAAAGAATCAATAAAAACAAAGGACGCGAAGTGAACCGCCTCGACCTGGAGAAGCTTGAATTCCACCAAAAAGTTAGGGATGGATATATGATTCTCGCAGAAAGATTTGCGGACAGGATTGTCAAAATCGATGCATCACGTGAGCTGGATTCAGTTTATGAGCAAGCCGAAGCAAAAATAAAAGAGTTGTTGAATAAATAATTTATGAAGCAAGCCTTGTTCCCAAAAGGCTTGCTTTATTATTTACATGCAATGCATTAAGGAAAATCAATTGGAAGCCTTTGGAATTTCGTTATAATAACATGTCTTGTCACGTGAATCCTGTTATAATGAGAATACAAATGTTACGGAAGTTAAATAGATTGCCTAGGAGGAACATGAATGAAATTAATTTTAGCCGTGGTTCAGGACCAGGACAGCAACCGTCTGTCGAATGCATTGGTCGATCATAATTTCCGCGCGACAAAGATGGCTAGTACTGGTGGCTTCTTAAAATCAGGAAATACCACTTTTATCATAGGAACAGAAGACATTAGAGTAGAGAAGGCACTTGAAGTTATCAGGGAAAACTGTAAATCCCGTGATCAGCTGGTGGCACCAGTTTCTCCGATGGGAGGCAATGCAGATTCGTATGTGCCTTACCCGGTGGAAGTGGAAGTAGGCGGCGCAACTGTCTTCGTACTGCCTGTTGAACAGTTTCATCAATTTTAACGGGAATGCCCGGAGGTTTAGCAAGACATGAAGATTAATCAGGATATGCGCCTTAATGTAGATAAAGTTCGGCAGGATCAAAAGCAGCAGCCTGTGGGCGGCAACAAATTCAATGAACTTGTACAGAAGCAAGAGCATAAGTTGCAGCTTGGACAGCTGCAGCAGCTGATGAAGGAAGTTGAGTCTGCTGGTGAAAGACTTGCCAGGTCAAGGACTTTCAAAGATCTTGCCAAGTTCAAGACGCTTGTAAAGCAATTCGTAAAAGAAACAGTCAGCTTTGGAATGGAGCTAAAGCACTCCCATAGCTGGAACCAGTATGGTGAGGGCCGTTCGTTGAAGCTTGTGGAAACAATCGATGAAAAGCTTGTTGAGCTGACGGAAGAGTTGATGGATAAGAAGGATGAACAGATCGATATTCTCGGTAAAATTGGTGAAATCAAAGGTCTGTTGATCAATTTATATACGTAAGTGAGTGATCGCATTGGCAAAGACGTGGGACGAGCTGGAGAGACTCCAGCCAAATGTTTTGAAGATGATTAAAAACAGCATCCTGAAAAATCGAATAGCCCATGCGTATTTATTTGAGGGAATGAGAGGCACCGGGAAAAAAGAGATTAGTATGCTTCTAGCCAAGAGCATTAATTGCCATGCACCCGTGGATGGCTATAAGCCTTGTGAAAGCTGTTTGAACTGCAAGAGGATCAATCATGGCAACCACCCTGATATTCATTTTGTCGAACCGGACGGCCTGTCGATCAAGAAAGGACAGATCCAGCAGCTGCAGGAGGAGTTTTCAAAAACGGGTGTGGAATCGAAGAACAAGCTGTATACGATTGTCCATGCCGATCGGATGACGACGAATGCGGCGAACAGTCTGCTTAAATTCCTTGAAGAACCGCATGCAGGAACGGTTGCTGTGTTGATTACCGAACAGGCACAGCAGATGCTTCCGACAATTATTTCGAGATGCCAGCTGATCAATTTCACCCCATTATCTCCTAAAAATATGGCAGAACAGTTGATCGCAAGCGGGGTTCACCCGCATATGGCACCTCTGTTGGCACAGCTTACGAATAATTTGGAAGAAGCTTTGGCAATAAGTCATGATGATTGGTTTGCACAAGCACAAAAAATAGTGTTAAAATTATATGAAGTGCTGAAAAAGAATTCCCTTGAAGCTATGGTCACGCTTCAGGAAAACTGGTTTATGCACTTCAAAGAGAAAGAACAAATCGACCGTGGTTTGGATTTATTACTTCTTATTTTTAAGGATTTATTATACATTCAGCTTGGCAAGAAGGACCAGGTTGTATATCTAAACGAAAGCTCGCGTTTAGAACAGTTTGCATTACAGACATCCGGACGGCGTCTTACCGAACAAATGGCAGCCATTCTGGAGGCGAAGAGGAAGCTGCATGCCAATATGAATCCCCAGCTGCTTATGGAAGAGCTGGTGTTAAAATTGCAGGAGGGATCTACACTTGTATGATGTAGTAGGTGTCCGCTTCAAAAAAGCGGGGAAGATTTATTATTTTGATCCCGGCGATCTCTCAATTCAAAAGGACGAATTCGTCATTGTCGAAACTGTCAGGGGCGTTGAGTACGGAAGAGTAGTAACTCCCCGGAAGCAGGTCGGCGAAAAGGATGTTGTCCTGCCTCTGAAAAAGGTAGTCAGAATTGCAGATCAGAAGGATCGCCTTATTGTCGAGGAGAACAAAGCAGCTGCAAAGGAAGCGTACGATGTTTGCAGTGAAAAGGTGAATGAACATCAGCTGGATATGAAGCTTGTTGATGTGGAATATACATTTGACCGCAATAAAGTCATTTTTTACTTCACGGCTGATGGCCGCGTCGATTTCCGTGAGTTGGTCAAGGATTTGGCCTCCATTTTCAGGACAAGGATCGAGCTGCGCCAGATCGGTGTCAGAGATGAAGCGAAAATGCTTGGCGGCATAGGGCCATGCGGCAGAATGCTTTGCTGTTCTACGTTCCTGGGAGATTTTGATCCCGTTTCAATCAAGATGGCCAAGGATCAAAACCTCTCACTCAATCCAACAAAGATTTCCGGCCTTTGTGGCAGGCTGATGTGCTGTTTGAAATACGAGAATGATCAGTATGAATCAGCGAAAGAACAGCTGCCTGACCTAGGTGAAACAATCGTGACACCAGATGGTCCAGGGAAAGTTGTCGGTCTGAACATCCTTGAACGTGTGATGCAAGTCGATGTTGTCGGCCAGGAGCGTGTCCTCGAGTATACTCTTGAGGAAATTCAGGAAGCAGGAGCTGTATCGTTGCAATCATCCACAGATTAATGAGGTGGAACAGGTGGATAAAAAGGATATCTTCGACTCAGTAAGCAATATGGAATCGCAGATTGGTGATTTATACCGTCAGCTTGGTGAGTTAAAACAGCATTTAGCAGAAGTTCTTGAAGAGAATAATGCCTTAAAGCTGGAAAATGAGCATTTAAGACGCCGTCTGGATCAAACTATCGGTAAAAAAGATCCGAAAATTAAGAAAAGCGGCAAGGAAAACGGCAATCAAGCCCAGGGCGATAAAAACGTGGTCGACATCGGTGAAGGCTACGATAACCTTGCCCGGCTGTACCAGGAAGGCTTCCATATCTGCAACCTGCATTTTGGCAGCCCGCGGAAAGAAGACTGCCTGTTCTGTCTGTCCTTTCTTAATAAAAAATAATTGGCAGCCTTCCTTTATAGGGAAGGCTATTTTTATAAGGTTTATTTATGTCCAGTTGCAGCGCCTAGCCCCTCGAGGTCGCTTCGGTCCAGTCAATGAAGTCAAAGAACGACTTCACTGCCTGGCCCTCCAGCGCTTGTCGGGGCTGACCAAGGCGCTTGCACTTTTATGTATGGAGGAAATATCTACAATGGTTAACTTAAGAGAAGATGAACGATTAGACTATTTGCTGGCAGAGGATTTAAGAATCATCCAAAGCCCGAATGTGTTTTCTTTTTCACTGGACGCAGTCCTGCTTGCGAGATTTGTGTGGGTGCCGATCCAGAAGGGCAAGATTGTTGACTTATGCAGCGGCAATGGTGTCATTCCTTTATTTTTAAGTGCGAGAACAAAAGGGACAATTACCGGCGTGGAAATCCAGGAGCGCTTGTATGATATGGCTGTCCGCAGCATTGAATATAATAATCTTGATAACCGCCTTCACATGATTCATGGGGATCTTAAGGACGCACCCAAACAGCTTGGCTTTGAGAAGTATGATGTAGTAACCTGTAATCCGCCTTATTTTCCGACGCCTTCAAGGGAAGAAATAAACGTGAATGAGCATCTAGCGATTGCTCGCCATGAGATTCTGTGCACACTGGACGATGCGATCAAGGCTTCCAGTCAGCTGGTGAAGCAAGGCGGAAAGGTTGCATTTGTTCATCGACCTGGAAGGCTGATTGATATAATCGAAATCATGAGGAAATACCGCCTGGAGCCAAAAAGGATTCAGTTCGTTTATCCTAAGGTTGGAAAAGAAGCTAATACATTGTTGGTCGAGGCAATTAAAGATGGCAGTCCTGACCTGAAAATCCTTGAACCGCTGATTGTGTATGATGAAAATAATGAATACACTCCAGTCATTAAAGAGATTTTATATGGAAGCAAATAAGCAAAAAGGAACGGGTGGTATACATGCAGCAGCAAAAAAGCTTTGAGCGGGAAAATGAAAAAGGAATCTTGTATCTTGTTCCGACTCCTATCGGCAACCTCGAGGACATGACCTTCAGGGCGATAAGAATAATGAAGGAAGCTGATTTAATTGCGGCAGAGGATACGAGGAACACGAAAAAGCTTTGCAATTACTTTGAGATTGAGACGCCCGTTACCAGCTATCATGAACATAATAAGGAAAGCAGCGGGCATAAATTGATTGAAAGAATCAAAGAAGGCGCAAAAATTGCACTGGTAAGCGATGCGGGTATGCCTACGATTTCTGATCCGGGCACAGAACTCGTTACAGAGGCGATTGCCGAGGGGTTGACCGTTGTTCCGCTTCCAGGGGCGAACGCGGCTCTGACAGCACTGATTGCTTCGGGGATTCAGCCACAGCCTTTTTACTATTATGGATTTCTCCAGAGGGGGAAAAAGGATAAGAAAAAGGAACTTGAGCTGCTGGCAAAGCAGACAGCGACCATCGTCCTTTACGAATCTCCCCACAGGCTGAAGGAAACACTGTCAATGATGCTGGAAGGGCTTGGCGACCGAAGAATCGTCCTATGCCGTGAATTGACGAAGAAGTATGAGGAATTCCTGAGGGGAGCCATCTCCGAGGCGTTGGCCTGGGCTGAGTCGGAGGAAGTACGTGGTGAATTCGTGCTCGTTATTGAAGGGGCCTCCCCGGATTCCATAGCAGAAGAAGAGACTCAATGGTGGGAAAAATTAAGCTTGAATGAACATGTCGAGCATTATATATCAGAAGAACATATGAACTCAAAGGATGCCATAAAACAAACAGCAAAAGACAGAGGCATGCAGAAGAGAGAAGTTTACCAGGCTTACCATATAAACGAATAACGATACAAAAAAGGCCTTGGATTATCTCCAAGGCCTTAAATCATTTATATTAAGCTTTAACAGGTTCGAAGTTTCCCTGAATTTCTTTAAGAAGCTGTTCAGCACCTTCACGGCTAAGGATCAGCTTGCCGCCAGCCAGTGTGATGTTGTTGTCAGAAACTTCACCAGTGATATGGCAAGTCATGTTTGGCTTGTATTTTTTAAGAATGATGCGGTCATCGTCAACGTAGATTTCCAAAGCATCTTTTTCAGCGATGCCAAGAGTTCTTCTTAATTCGATTGGAATAACCACGCGGCCAAGTTCATCAACTTTACGTACGATACCAGTAGATTTCATAGTAATGATCTCCTCTCATTTTCCCATATATAAGTTCGTCATTTTTCGACATTTTTCTCTTATTGGTTTTATAATACCAGCGATTCCAATTACCGTCAATTAATTTATTTTTCTTCTATTAACAATTTTTAACACAACACGAAAACCTTTTCATATCAACGTTTATGAATGGGAGAGTCAAAAGGGAATGAGGATTGATGCGGTTTTCTCGAAATGAGGATATTAGAAAAATGTTATTGTGGGAATAATATCAGTCGCGCGATTCGACAAAATTCTACACTGTCTTTCGACAAAATGTCACAAGTTTGTCATATTTGAGATGTCGTGTACATTATTTTGTAAATAAGTATATTCTATTGATGTATTTGGTTATGATTTTATTATGTTGAAACTCAATCATCCACCTTTAGAATCAGGCTATCAAGCTCCTGCCAAACAAATTGAGGCGGGGCTTTTTTGATAAATTACAAAGGAGAACATAACCCACATTAATTCTCTACTGACAAAATTCGTAAACTTTATAGGGAGAATGTCCGTAGTGGAGAAATTTTTTACAAAATCCCTGTTTTTTCTTTGCTTTTAATATGAACTATATAAAAAGAGGATGTCGAAAACCATCGTAAATGGGCTTTTGTTTTGTATTAAAGTGGTATGAAACCCGGGCCATTAGCTGGTATAATAACTACTATTAACATGAACTAGCAGTTTTAGTTAAGGAGGATCTTCATGGAAGAGAAACTGAAAACCTTTTATCTCACGACCCCTATTTATTATCCAAGCGGCAATCTGCATATCGGCCATGCTTACACAACGGTGGCTGGCGATGCGATGGCACGCTATAAAAGACTGCGCGGCTTTGATGTCATGTATTTGACAGGCACGGATGAGCACGGTCAGAAAATCCAGCGCAATGCTGAGGCAAAAGGCATCACCCCGCAGCAATATGTAGATGAAATCGTCGAAGGAATCCAGGAGCTTTGGGGCAAGCTGGATATTTCCTATAATGATTTCATTCGTACGACGCAAGATCGCCATAAGCAGATTGTCGAGAAGATTTTTGCTCAGCTTCTGGAGCAGGGGGATATTTATCTCGATCAATATGAAGGCTGGTATTGTACTCCATGTGAATCCTTCTATACTGACAGACAGCTTGAAGACGGAAACTGTCCGGATTGCGGCCGTCCTGTTGAAAAAGTTAAGGAAGAATCATATTTCTTCAAAATGAGCAAATACGCAGACAGGCTGCTGAAATACTATGAGGAGAATCCTGAATTCATCCAGCCTGAATCACGTAAAAATGAAATGATCAATAACTTCATCAAGCCTGGCCTGGAAGACTTGGCTGTGTCCCGTACAACATTTGACTGGGGCGTGAAGGTTCCTGGTGATCCAAAGCATGTGATTTATGTATGGATTGATGCATTGTCAAACTACATCACAGCTCTTGGCTATGGCACAGATGACGACTCCAAGTACTTGAACTTCTGGCCGGCAGATGTCCATCTTGTTGGAAAAGAAATCGTCCGCTTCCATACGATTTATTGGCCGATCATGCTGATGGCCCTTGACCTGCCGCTTCCCAAAAAAGTTTTTGCCCACGGCTGGCTTTTGATGAAGGACGGAAAAATGTCGAAATCCAAAGGGAACGTAGTTGATCCGGTTACATTGATTGACCGCTATGGCCTTGATTCGCTTCGATACTACCTGCTTCGTGAAGTTCCGTTTGGTTCTGATGGTGTTTTCACACCTGAAGGGTTTGTCGAAAGAATCAACTTTGATCTTGCGAATGACCTTGGGAATCTGTTGAACAGAACGGTTGCGATGATCAACAAGTATTTTGATGGAGAGATTCCTGCCTACAATGGCTCAGAAGGTGAATTTGAACAGCAGCTCCTTGATGTGAACAAAGAAAGCGTTCAGAAATATGAAGAAGCAATGGAAAAAATGGAGTTTTCCGTGGCACTTACTTCTGTATGGCAGTTGGTCAGCCGCTGCAATAAATTTATCGATGAGACACAGCCATGGGTGCTTGCGAAGGATGAAGAGAAGAAAACAGCTCTGGCGGATGTCATGGTTCATCTTGCAGAATCACTAAGAAGAGTAGCTGTACTCCTGAAACCATTCCTGACAAGAACACCAGATAAAATCTTTGCCCAGTTGAATGTCACTTCTGAAGCACTGCAAACATGGGAGAGCTTAGAAGCATTCGGCCAAATTCCAGCAGGAACAAAGGTAGTTCAGGGAGAGCCAATCTTCCCGCGCCTTGACCTTAAGGAAGAGGTTGAGTTCATCAAGGAGAAAATGCAAGGTTCAGCACCAGCAGCAGCACCTGTGGAGGAAGAAAAACCTGAGCCGCAAGCTGAAATTGCCATTGATGATTTCATGAAGGTGGAGTTACGGGTCGCAGAAGTGATTCATGCAGAGCCAGTGAAAAAGGCTGATAAACTGCTGAAACTGCAACTGAATCTTGGCTATGAAAAACGCCAGGTCGTTTCTGGAATTGCCAAGTATTATAAGCCGGAGGACCTGATCGGCAAAAAGGTCATTTGCGTCACGAACCTTAAGCCAGTAAAACTTCGCGGGGAACTTTCTGAGGGAATGATCCTGGCAGGAGAGAAAGATGGCGTGATGTCTTTGGCTACAGTAGATGACTCCCTCTCTATTGGCGCAAAAGTAAAATAAATATTGGATAGAAAACCCGGAAATGTTTCATGTGTAACATTTCCGGGTTTTTTGTGTTAAAATAGCAAATTTTTTTAATACCTGAGATATGATAAGGGAAATAAGCTGGTTAGCAAGCAGGCAAATCCCAGCTCTGTAAGCATTTATGTGGACGGAGTCAAAAATTTGACCTGGACATCTAAAAAAAGTTATGATATCGAGACAACTTTATCACAATAAAATGAACACAGCAGCAAACCTATTCAGCTTTCTGTCCAGTATAGATAGAGTAAAGCTGCAGGCAATGCCAGTAAAGGAGTTTGGAAATGCTTTTTGATACCCATGTACACTTAAATGCAGAACAATTCAATGAAGATCTCCAGGAGGTCATTGACCGGGCAATTGCTGAAGGTGTGACGAATATGGTTGTAGTCGGATTCGATGAGATTACGATCAAAAAAGCGATCGAACTAGCTGAAAGCTATGAGTTCATCTATGCAAGCGTTGGATGGCATCCGGTCGATGCCATTGATATGACACAGGAGCATTTGGATTGGCTGAGGGATTTGGCCAGCCATCCAAAAGTAGTGGCGCTTGGGGAAATGGGACTTGATTATTATTGGGACAAGTCTCCTAAGGATGTCCAAAAAGAAGTGTTCAGAAAACAGATTCGTCTGGCTAAAGAAGTTGAACTTCCAATCATCATACATAATCGTGATGCAACAGCAGACATCGTTGAAATTTTAAAGGAAGAGAATGCCGGTGAAGTAGGAGGTATCATGCATTGCTACAGTGGCAGTGTCGAAACTGCGATTGAATGCATTGAGATGAACTTCTATATTTCACTTGGCGGGCCAGTTACTTTCAAAAATGCGAAGAAACCAAAAGAAGTCGCAGAGTCGATTCCAATGGATCGCCTGATGGTTGAAACCGACTGCCCGTATTTAACTCCGCATCCATATCGCGGGAAGAGAAATGAGCCCGCCTATGTAAAACTGGTAGCGGAACAAATTGCAGAATTGAAAGGGTTAACTCTTGAGGAAGTTGCAAAAACAACGACCGAAAATGCAAAAAAATTATTCGGCATAAAGTGATAAGGAATGTTGTCGATTTTTCAGCAAGGTTGTCCAAACTTTTTGTGATTCTAAAAAGTTCTACATGTCTCACTTGCGACATAGGATAACCGTGTCGATAACTCTTGCTTTTCTTTTTATGGAGCATCTTGCATAATAGGGATTACGTTTGGCAAGGGTGTCTGGGTTGACAAGTCGGCAACACTATCTTTATAATCACTCCGAGAAGAGGAGGCGTTTTTCATCGTGATTAATAGTATGAAAAACCTGTTTTCCAAGACTTTGAGTAAGAAGAAGCTGGTGATTTTTTCTGCTAGTTTCCTAGTTTTTGCAGCTGCACTTGGATTCTTCATGTACGAAGGAACCAAAAATACAGTCGCATTGACATTGGATGGCAAGGAAAGAGTCATTAAAACACATGCGAATACAATCCAGGATATATTTAATGATCTCGATATTTCATTGCACTCAGAGGACTATTTATCGCTGGCGGCAAACACAAAGGTCAAGAATAACCTATCGATTGTGTGGAAGCCGGCAAAACAGGTAGAGGTAATACAGGATCAGGAAAAGAAAACGTATTGGACAGCAGCCGATACAGTGAAGGACTTCCTGAAGGAGCAAAATATCGTAATAAACGAGCATGACAAGTTAAACCTAAACCCAGACGCTAAATTGAAGAAAGACATGAAGATTGCCATTCAAAGAGCTTTCCCGCTTAAAGTTGTAGTAGGCGGAAAAGAGCAAGATGTATGGTCGACTTCGACTACGGTCGCTGACTTTTTATCACAGCAAGGAATCACACTAAATGAATTAGACCGTGTTGAACCTGAACTAAAGCAGACAGTCACAAAGAATGCCGTGATTAATGTCATTCGAGTTGAAAAAGTCACCGATGTAGTGGAAGAACCAATTAACTTTGCAGTCGTCACAAAACAAGACAGCAATCTGGAAAAAGGTAAACAAAAGGTAGAAACTGAAGGACAGGAAGGCTTGCTTTCCAAGAGTTATGAAGTGATCCTGGAAAACGGCAAGGAAGTATCAAGAAAACTTGTCAGCGAAAAGAAGCTGAAAGAAAAACAGGATAAAGTCGTGGCAATGGGAACGAAGGTCATTGTGGCCCAGGTATCCCGTGGAAAGAGTGAACCGGCAGGTAAGGAATTCTATGTGACTTCCACTGCCTATACCGCCAGCTGTTCCGGATGCTCCGGCTACACTGCTACAGGGATTAACCTGAGGGCGAATCCAAACATTAAGGTCATTGCAGTCGATCCGAGTGTCATTCCATTAGGGACAAAAGTATACGTTGAAGGTTACGGGTATGCAATTGCTGCAGATAAGGGTTCTGCTGTTAAAGGGCATAAGATAGATGTCTTTTTCCCATCCAAATCAGATGCATATCGCTGGGGCCGCAAACGAGTAAAAATCAAAATCCTAAATTAATTCATGGATGCAGGGGAACCTTCCTCTGCATTTTTGTTTTTTCAATTTACGTTTAAGGTATAATAAGAAAGTGTTAATACGTTCATACCCATTAAAGCTAAAATCTAATCGAAATTGATTACATCTATATAGACGATTATATTGCAGAAATGTTTCATTTATTTCAGAGGATTTTTTTATTTTTTTTATAGCAACAGATAGTGCAGGAGGAACGATGAAATTAAAAGAGATTATCGTGGTAGAAGGCAAGGATGATACAACAGCGATCAGGCGGGCTGTCGACGCGGATACTATTGAAACGAACGGTTCTGCGATTAACGCGGAAACGATTGAACGGATTCGGAATGCCCATGAAAAACGGGGTGTCATTGTTTTTACTGATCCTGATTTTCCGGGTGAAAAAATCCGCAAGACCATCTCAGAGCAAATACCTGGGTGCAAGCATGCTTTTATCCCGAAAGAGTTGGCCAAGCCTAAGTCAGGGCGTGGGCTAGGGGTGGAACATGCATCTCCTGAGGTGATTCGTGAAGCTCTGAAAGATGCTCAGGTAATGGACGCAGAGGCGGCCGAAGAGATTACTCAGGAGGATTTGCTTGTTGCTGGCCTGATTGGCGGCCCAGGAGCCAAGGAGAGGCGTGAAAAGCTCGGCAGACTGCTGAAGATCGGCTATACAAATGGTAAACAGCTGCACAAGCGCCTAATGATGTTTCAGGTGAAAAGACAGGATTTCGCAGGTGCACTGGCAGAAATCCTTAAGGAGGAACAAAATGCATAAGGATATTGCTACCCCGGTCAGAACGAAGGAAATACTCGATAAATATGGTTTTTCTTTCAAAAAGAGTCTTGGCCAAAACTTTTTGATTGATACGAATATACTCAACCGCATCGTCGATCACGCAGAGCTTACAGAGAACAGTGGCGCAATTGAAATAGGCCCGGGTATCGGGGCGTTGACTGAGCAGCTTGCGAAAAGAGCAGAAAAGGTGGTCGCATTCGAAATCGACCAGCGTTTGCTGCCGATATTGGAGGATACACTGTCGCCTTATCCAAACGTCAAAATCATCCATAGTGATGTTCTAAAAGCAGATGTCAATGCTGTGGTGGAAAAGGAATTTGCCGATCTTGAAGATGTCATGGTCGTTGCCAACCTCCCTTATTATGTGACAACTCCTATCCTTATGAAGCTCCTCGAGGAGAGGCTGCCGATTCGGGGAATCGTCTGCATGCTTCAAAAGGAAGTAGGCGACCGGATTTCAGCCAAGCCTGGAACAAAGGAGTATGGTTCATTGTCGATCGCGATCCAATATTACACAAAGGCTGAGACGGTAATGATCGTCCCTAAAACAGTTTTCATGCCACAGCCAAATGTCGATTCTGCCGTTATCAGGCTGACGTTGCATGAAGAACCTCCTGTAAAGGTCAGGGATGAAGATTTCTTTTTCCTTGTTACGAGATCAAGCTTTGCACAGCGCAGGAAGACCATTTTAAATAACCTGACAAGCCAGCTTCCGGACGGAAAACAGAAGAAGGAAGGCATCCTGGCTGCCCTGCAGGAAGCAGGCATTGTGGAATCCCGAAGAGGAGAGACACTGTCAATTGAAGAATTCGCGCGCTTGAGTGAAGCGCTTTACCCATATTTTCACTAGAGTCCGGAGTCATCCGGGCTTTTTATTTTGGGAAAAACCAATGCTGTCCGACAATCCTCCGTATGCCAGAAAAGCACATGTCTTTGGGTGTTTGCATATTTTATGAAGGAAAACCATTTAGCGCAGCCTATGTGCGGGGCAATTGGAGTGAGGATTGTGAATATTACCCTCATGGATATCGTCGGCAGGGTTTCATATCAATGCGATATAATGTTCCGGGTTATCGATATCAGAGAGATGGATGGCAAGAAAATTGCGATATTATATGGTGAAGATTTCCGGCTGGTCGCAGATGCGCCTTATGAGGATTTGATAAAAGTAGATCCAAATATGCGCATGAGGCTGACGAAGGAATTTCGTTCACTTGAAGAACAGTCATATAAGCTTTTTCGGCAGGATGTTGATCTGCTTCAGCAAAAGCATGAATATGAAGCCACGGAAGGATACAGCAAGTCCTATAATTACTTCCAGATGCCAGGGAAGGTACTTCACTTAGACGGGGATCCGAATTATCTAAAAAAGTGCCTGACTCTATATGAAAAGGTCGGCGTTCCTGTTTACGGAATCCACTGCAATGAAAAAGAAATGCCGGAGAAAGTCGGCATGCTGATCGATTATTACAGGCCGGATATCCTGGTAATAACAGGACATGATGCCTATTCAAAATCGAAGGGAACAATGGAGGACCTGAATGCTTACCGCCACTCGAAACATTTTGTCCAGACAGTAAGGGAAGCGAGAAAGAAAATTCCTCATCTGGACCAGTTGGTTATCTTTGCAGGAGCCTGCCAATCCCATTTTGAGTCGCTGATCCATGCGGGTGCCAATTTTGCCAGTTCGCCTTCCAGAGTGAATATCCATGCTCTGGATCCGGTATATATCGTGGCTAAAATCAGTTTTACCCCATTCATGGAGCGTATCAATGTCTGGGATGTGCTGCGGAATACATTGACTGGGGAGAAGGGTTTGGGAGGCATTGAAACAAAGGGCGTTTTAAGGACAGGAATGCCTTATAAGAAAAATCCGTCGGACTAAAGCAAAATGGTCCGGCGTTTTTTTATGGATTCATGTACATATTTTACCGTATTAAAGGCAACTCTAAAAATGTTGAAAATTAGAAGAAAAAGAAGACGAAAAAATATTGACTTTAGAATTTATCTACTGTTATAATTTATGTTTTTGTTTGACTAAATTGTGTCAGCGTGTTATACTTTACACAGTGAGGTGGACCGAATGCCAAAAACATTATCGGATATCAAAAAAGCACTTGATTCAAACTTAGGAAAGAGACTCTTGCTAAAGGCCAACGGTGGACGCAGGAAGACGATTGAGCGTTCCGGTGTTTTAGCGGAAACTTATCCTTCAGTTTTCGTCATTGAGCTTGACCAGGATGAAAATGCTTTTGAACGTGTTTCGTACAGCTACGCAGATGTTTTAACTGAAACAGTTGAAATTACCTTCTTTGAGGATACAACAGGATCTATGGCATTGAGCTAATTTTGGCTCAATACGGTACAGGCAGTGGACTTTCGGGTTGCTGCTTTTTATTTTGCCCAAAATGCCGATGGACAGGATAAAATAGGCGCTCATGAAAATCTCCTTTTCAAAAAATACTAAGAAAGCCGTGATGGTAAAAGGAGATGGTTGCGATGGGCAGAAGAAGAGGGATTATGTCTGACAGGTTGAAAGAAGAGCTTGCGAAGGAGCTTGGCTTTTATGATGTTGTCCAGAACGAGGGATGGGGCGGCATCCGGGCGAAAGACGCTGGTAATATGGTTAAGCGAGCAATCGAATTAGCTGAACAACAGCTTGCGAATCAGAAACACTGATCCAGATAGGGATTCTTTGTAAACTGCCGGCTGGCCTGAGTAATGAGGCTGTTGCCACTTAAATTCAGATCCATCACGGTACCGGGGCATTTGCTCCGGTTTTATTTGTTTCTATACCCAGACCTGCATTTTATTAATTCTTTGTGAAATCACTGTATTCGTCAGTATGCAAATGATAAAATAAAGGAATGTTTTTTACAGATGAGTCCTATTTTGGAAAATCGAAGAGCGCTTGTCGGAGCTGACCGGGGCGCTTGCGCTTTTTTGAAAATAATAAAAAGCATATTAATCGCTTTGAGAAATGTCCAGCTCCAGCGCCTAGCCCCTCGAGACACTTCGGTCCGCCCGATGAAGTCAAAGAACGACTTCACTGGTCGGCCCTCCAGCGCTTGTCGGGGCTGACCAAGGCGCTTGCGCTTTTCTTTTCGTTTTGTGGTAAAATAGGACAAAATATGGATTTCGTTTAAAAGTAGGTGGAAGCAGTGAAGGTTTTAGTGAAGGCGCCAGCAAAAATCAACTTGTCGCTTGATGTTTTGCATAAACGTCCGGACGGTTACCATGAGGTGGAGATGGTCATGACGACGATTGATTTGGCTGATCGCATTGAGCTTAGTTTACTAGAGGAAGACAGGATATTAATCCATTCCCATAATCGATTTGTTCCGGATGACCAGCGGAACCTTGCTTACCAGGCAGCGCATCTGTTGAAGGAAAGGTTCCAGGTGAAGAAAGGCGTCCTTATCGGAATCGAGAAGACAATTCCGGTTGCGGCGGGGCTTGCGGGTGGAAGCAGCGACGCGGCAGCAACCCTGAGAGGATTGAATAAACTCTGGAATCTTGGATTGTCATTGGACGAGCTGGCAGTGCTTGGTGCGGAAATTGGCTCGGATGTTTCTTTTTGTGTATACGGGGGAACGGCTCTGGCTACCGGACGGGGGGAGATCATCGAAGAGCTTCCAGCACCGCCGACATGCTGGGTTGTCCTGGCTAAGCCTTTTATCGGTGTGTCGACTGCGGAAGTTTATCGCCGCCTAAATGTTGAGAAGGTTCAGCACCCGTCCACAAAAGACATGATCTCCGCGATTGAAAAAGGTGATTTCAAACAGGTATGTAACAGCGTCGGCAACGTTTTGGAAGATGTGACGCTTGCCCTTTACCCTGAGGTTGCTCAGATCAAGGATCAGATGAAGCGCTTTGGTGCAGATGCCGTTCTCATGAGCGGAAGCGGACCTACAGTTTTCAGCCTGGTGGCACATGATTCCCGCATGCACCGTATTTATAATGGATTAAGAGGATTCTGTGACCAGGTATTTGCAGTCAGGATGCTTGGCGAGCGACACACCCTTGATTAAATCCGGACAATAATGGTATATTAACCTTAAATATTCGGATTTTGGAGGTTCTTGAATGAAATTTCGACGCAGTGAGCGTTTGATTGATATGACGACCTATTTGTTGGAACATCCTCGCCAATTGGTGCCGTTGACCTATTTTGCAGAGAAATATGGTTCTGCGAAGTCCTCAATCAGCGAAGATTTGGGAATCATTAAAGAAACATTTGAACAACGGGGAATCGGTGTCCTCCAGACTGTGCCAGGCGCTGCAGGAGGAGTCAAATTCCATGTCAATGTCAGTAATGACAAGGCAAAAGAAGTCATCGGCGAGCTTTGCGAGGTAATGGCAAGCCCGGAAAGACTGCTTCCAGGCGGTTATCTTTATATGAATGATATCCTTGGCAATCCTGCGATCGTACAGGAAGTCGGCCGTTTGCTGGCATCCGCATATGCCACTAAGGACATCGAAGTCGTCATGACAGTGGCGACGAAAGGGATTCCCATTGCGTATGCAGTCGCCAGCTACCTGAATGTCCCAGTCGTGATAGTCAGGAGGGACAGCAAGGTAACAGAAGGTTCGACGGTCAGTATCAATTATGTTTCAGGTTCGTCAAAGAGAATCCAGACGATGGTGCTTTCCAAACGAAGTCTTGCTGAAGGCTCAAAGGTCTTGATCGTCGATGATTTCATGAAGGCCGGCGGTACGGTGAACGGAATGATTAACCTGCTTGAAGAGTTCAACGCAGAATTAGCTGGTATTGCGGTCCTGGTGGAATCGGAAAATATTGAGGAAAGGCTTGTGGATGAGTACCTTTCACTTGTACGCCTTTCAGATGTCGATGTGAAAGATCGAAAAATTACGGTAAGTGAAGGAAATTACTTTGCTCGTAAAGAATAACTGTTCATACGAAATAATTGATGGGGTGACAATATGAATATTGTACAGACTTCAAATGCGCCAGCTGCAATCGGCCCTTATTCGCAGGGAATTGTTGTGAATAATCTTTTCTTCAGTTCTGGACAGATTCCTTTGACTGCAGAGGGAGTAATGGTAGAAGGGGATATCCAGGCTCAGGCTCATCAGGTTTTCAAAAACCTTAAAGCTGTTCTGGAAGCTGCGGGAGCTTCACTGGAAACTGTGGTAAAAGCAACAGTTTTCATTAAAAACATGGATGAGTTCGCTCAATTGAATGAAGTGTACGGAGAGTATTTCAATGTACATAAGCCAGCCCGGTCAACAGTTGAAGTGGCAAGACTCCCAAAAGATGCTCTTGTAGAAATCGAAGTAGTAGCACTGGTAAAATAATTTACCTAAACACAGTACTCATTGTGCTGTGTTTTTTTTTATAAAAAAATTATTTTTCGCGGCATGGTCAATAGTTCTAAATGCCTATTTACCGGCGCTGACAGACAATGTTAAGGCTTTCAATATGAAAATGTTCACGAATTTGCCCTATTTTTTGAAAATTTTTTTTTGAGAAAGAAGGAGATTTAATTTTAGTGTGGAATTATTTAACTAGAATTTTATCTATTTGTAAAGGTGGTGAACAGAATGGAAGTAACTGACGTAAGATTACGCCGCGTTAATACAGATGGACGGATGAGAGCGATCGCTTCCATCACGCTTGACAACGAGTTTGTTGTCCATGATATCAGGGTGATTGATGGAAACAACGGCCTATTTGTTGCAATGCCAAGTAAACGCACTCCTGATGGAGAGTTCCGTGATATCGCGCATCCGATCAATTCGGGTACACGAGGAAAGATCCAGGATGCTGTATTGGCAGAGTACCACCGTTTAGGTGAATTAGAAGTTGAATTCGAAGAAGCTGGAGCTTCCTAGAAATAGAATGCTAGACACCAAGAGCCTGCTGCATAAGTAAGGCTCTTTTTTATATCCCCGTTTATCCCTTGATAAAACCCGTTTTTAAACTTTTTTTCAAAAAATGCCCCCCTCCCTAAACTGACAAATAATTGTACTTGTTCTTCTATTCTTGAAATGCCCGGCTATTTAAGATATATTCGTAATGGATAAAAAGGTAAATTGGAGGCCTGCTGATGTCGAATCGTTATGCAATCATTTTAGCAGCCGGTCAGGGGACAAGAATGAAGTCCAAATTGTACAAAGTACTTCACCCTGTATGCGGCAAGCCAATGGTACAGCATGTTATTGACCAGGTTAAAAGTCTTAATATAAAGGAAATCGTGACAATTGTCGGCCATGGAGCCGAATTGGTGAAAGAGCAGCTTGGCGAAGACAGCCAATATGCGCTTCAGGCGGAGCAGCTTGGCACAGGCCATGCGGTCCTTCAGGCTGAAGGAATGCTCGCAGCCAGGGAAGGAATCACGATTGTCGTATGTGGTGACACACCTCTGATCAAGGCAGACACAATGGAAGCTTTGTTCAAGCACCATGAAGAAACAAATGCAAAAGCGACCATCCTGACGGCAAGAGCGGATGACCCGATTGGGTATGGTCGTATTGTCAGGAATGCGGATGGCTTTGTCGAGAAAATCGTAGAGCATAAGGATGCGACTGAGCAGGAAAGAAGCATCAATGAAATCAATACGGGTACATATTGCTTTGACAACAAATTATTGTTCGAGGCAATCCAGAATGTATCAAATGACAATGTCCAGGGAGAGTATTATCTTCCGGATGTCATCGAAATTTTGAAGAACAAGGGCGAAATCGTTTCAGCTTATGTAACGGAAAACTTCGCAGAAACATTAGGCGTCAATGACCGGGTTGCCCTTGCAGAAGCTGAGCGCACCATGAAAAAGCGCATCAACGAATTCCATATGCGTAATGGCGTAAGCATCATTGATCCTGATAATACCTATATTGGACCAGATGCAAGAATTGGGCAGGATACTGTCATTTTCCCGGGAACAACGATTTCTGGCAGCACGATTATCGGTTCTGATTGCCAGATTGGGCCAAATAGTGATATTAGCGATTGTGAGATTGGAAACAATACAGTTATCCGCCAATCAGCTGCATACAGCAGCAAAATTGGCTCTGAAGTGAATATTGGTCCTTTCGCGCATATCAGACCTGATTCTGATATCCATGATGAAGTGAAAATCGGCAATTTCGTTGAAATTAAAAAAGCGGTATTCGGCAAAGGAAGCAAAGCTTCCCACTTAAGCTATATCGGTGATGCAGAAGTAGGTGCTGATGTGAACATCGGCTGCGGATCCATCACAGTCAATTACGACGGCAAAAACAAGTTCTTGACCAGGATTGAAGACGGCGTATTCATCGGCTGCAATTCAAATCTTGTTGCACCAGTCACAATCGGAAAAGGCGCATATGTTGCAGCCGGTTCTACGATTACTGAAGATGTTCCAGGTGAAGCACTTGCGCTGGCACGTGCACGTCAAGTCAACAAAGAAGATTATGTAGGGAAAATGAACGTAAAGAAATAAGTCTTGGAGGTCCGTAATGTCAAACCAGTATCTAGACCCAAATTTAAAGGTTTTTTCGCTTAACTCAAATGTTGAACTTGCCCAGGAAATCGCGAAGGTAATTGGGGTAGAGCTAGGTAAATGCTCTGTATCCCAGTTCAGCGATGGAGAAATCCAGATTAACATCGAAGAAAGCATCCGTGGCTGTGATGTGTATGTCATCCAGTCAACTAGTTCACCTGTAAACGAAAATATCATGGAATTGCTGATCATGATTGATGCTTTGAAGCGTGCATCCGCTAAAACAATTAATATTGTTATGCCTTATTACGGCTATGCCCGCCAGGACCGTAAAGCACGCGCTCGTGAGCCAATCACAGCTAAGCTTGTGGCAAACCTGCTTGAAACAGCTGGAGCAACCCGCGTAATCACGCTTGACCTTCATGCTCCACAAATCCAGGGATTCTTTGATATTCCGATTGACCACTTGATGGGTGTGCCGATTCTTGCTGACCACTTCAAGAGCAAAGATTTGAACGGAGATGTTGTCATTGTATCTCCTGACCATGGCGGCGTTACACGTGCAAGAAAGATGGCAGAAAGATTGAAAGCTCCTATCGCGATCATCGATAAGCGCCGTCCGAAGCCGAATGTTGCTGAAGTTATGAACATCGTTGGTAATATTGAAGGCAAGGTTGCCATTTTGATTGACGATATTATCGATACTGCAGGAACAATTACATTGGCTGCAAATGCGTTAGTTGAAAATGGGGCACTTGAAGTATACGCTTGCTGTACACACCCAGTATTGTCAGGTCCAGCAATTGAGCGTATCGAAAATTCCAAGATTAAAGAACTGGTTGTGACAAATTCAATCGCGCTAGCGGAAGAAAAGCGCGTTGACAAGATCCATCAACTGTCTGTTGCTCCATTGATCGGGGAAGCGATCATCCGCGTCCACGAAGAACAATCAGTCAGCACACTTTTTGATTAATCCTTTATAGGAAACACCAGGCTTGCCATCAGGCAGGCCTAATCCTGTTTCCTTGGGAATCGGACTGGCAATAAAAGGTCGAACGTTTAGACCTTCCTGTTTTGGGGCATTTTTTATATAGACAAGACTTAACCAATAGGAAGGGGATTAAACCATGAGTGCAGTATTGAATGCCACTGAACGCACAGGTACTCAACGTTCCGCTTTAAGACAATTACGCAAGGAAGGCAATATTCCAGCAGTAGTGTATGGAAGAAATTCAGAAAATAAGTCGATCTATATCGATGGAATCGAGTTCATTAAGACGATTCGTGAAAATGGCAAAAATGGTGTCATTTCACTTGATATCAATGGGAATCAGCAAGATGTAATGCTGACGGATTACCATCAGGACCATGTGAAAAATGAAATCTTGCATGCTGATTTCCTGGTAGTAGACAAGAGTTCAAAGGTCAATGCAAGCGTAAGGGTGAACCTCGTTGGCGAAGCTGCAGGTGTCAAGGATGGCGGAGTGATGCAGCAGCCTGTCCATGAAGTCAACATCACAGCGACTCCAGGAAGCATTCCGCAGTCGATTGATGTGGATGTATCGAATCTGCAAGTCGGCGAAAACCTGACCCTTGCGGATATCAAAACAGGGAATTACGAATTGAATGATGACGAAAGTACGGTGGTGGTTTCCATCCTTCCTCCGAGACAGGAAGAAGAAATCAATTCTGGTGAAGAACAAGAACCAGGACAACCTGAAAATGAAGAAGGAAGAGAAACAGAAGCCAGCGAAGAATAATACAGCAGCGGACGTAGCCTTAAGGGGTTACGTCTTTTGCGGTTTTCATGTACATTAAATAGAGTAAGCTTTTGGGTTAGGGGTGTGGAAAGTGAAATTATTTGTTGGCCTGGGGAATCCAGGCAGGCAGTATGATAAAACAAGGCACAATATCGGCTTCGATGTGATTGATGAACTGTCAAAACGATGGAATATCCCATTGGATCAGGCGAAGCATAAAGGCTTGTACGGAAAGGGATTCGCAGGTGGTGAAAAGGTCATCCTTTTAAAGCCGCTTACCTATATGAACCTCTCAGGTGAGTCCATAAGGGCCGTCATGGATTTTTATGATATTGATATCGAGGACGTGGTCGTGATCTATGACGACCTGGATATGCCAACCGGCAGAATCCGATTAAGACAGAAAGGCAGTGCAGGAGGGCATAATGGAATCAAGTCAACCATTGCCCACACAGGTACACAGGAGTTCAAACGGATCCGGGTCGGCATCAGCCGTCCGACGAACGGGATGGCAATTACGGATTGGGTGCTCGGCCGGTTCATAGGTGAAGAACAGGATCAGATGTCAGGAGCAGTGGTGAAATCAGCTGATGCATGTGAAGAGTGGCTGAAGAAGCCATTTTTGGAAGTAATGAATACGTTCAATCAAAATTAAATTAATGGTTCGTCCTGAAGCAATCATAGTGAATAACACTCATGCAAAAACATACTTTTAGTAATATAATTTTTAAATAGTATCATACAATAGGCTAAGTGCATAAGTTCCTGCCAAAGGGTCAATAATGATAATGACTGAATTTGGGAGGGACGGGCATGGCGATACATTATTATTGCCGCCATTGCGGCACAAATATCGGCTCACTGGACAGGACGTCTGTCCACAGCGAAAGCCTGGGATTGCATAAACTTACCGACGTGGAACGGCAGGAGATGGTTTCTTACGAAGGCAATGGTGACATCCACATAAAATCGATCTGTGAAGACTGTCAGGAAGCACTGGAACGAAACCCGGACTTCCATCAACACGACTACCTGATTCACTGACAAGCTTTGGATTCCACATCCAAAGCATTTTTCTATTTATAAAATTAGAAATAATAATGCCATTTTATTTAAAGAGAGGGAGAGGTTTGGATGCAGGGGCTGAAAGCTCTTTTTAGTCATCAGGATGATGTCCAGTCTGTTATTTCCGGAATGGATGCCGGGCTCAGGGAACAGCTCGTCGCCGGCCTGTCCGGTTCGGCGAGGACGGTTTTTTTAGCGGCGATTTATGAACAGACGAAGCGCCCCGTCCTGGTAGTGACACATAATCTATTGCAAGCGCAAAAATTATATGATGACCTTGTGAATTTAATAGGGGAAAATGAAGTCTATCTATATCCGGCCAATGAATTGATAGCTGCTGAGATCAGCATTTCAAGTCCCGAGCTTAAAGCACAGCGGATCGAAGCGTTGAATCACTGGAGCAAAAAGAAAACGGGAATCGTCATCGTCCCGATGGCCGGTCTAAGAAAAATATTGCCGCCGAAGGAGCTTTGGTCCAAATTCCAGTTAACCTTCAAGCTTGGTGAAGAAATTGATGTCGAATCCATTCTGCATCGCTTTGTCAGCATGGGGTATGCAAGGGCAGGGATGGTATCGGCTCCAGGTGAGTTCAGTGTCCGCGGCGGGATTATCGACATATATCCGCTCACATCTGCAGATCCAATCAGGATCGAGCTGTTTGACACGGAGGTAGACTCAATCAGGACATTCTCTCTTGAGGACCAGCGCTCCAAAGAAAAAATGAAATCCGTATTGATAGGGCCTGCGACAGAGAACCCGATTGAGAACGAGCAGCTTGGCCGTCTGATTACCGGGCTGGAAGAAGGGCTTGGAAACAGCCTGAAGAAGCTGAAGAATGATAAGGCGAAGACATTGATGGCTCAGAACATAGGCTATGAATTGGAGCAGCTTCGCAATGGACAAAAGCCGGACCAGGTTTTCAAATACTTATCGATCGCTTACGAAAAGCCTCAAAGTTTAATAGATTACTTGCCGTCAAACGGTTTCCTTTTTGTGGACGAAATCAGCAGGGTCCAGGAAATGAACGAGTCTCTGGCTAAGGAGGAGGCAGAATGGTATACGAGCCTCCTGAGTGAAGGGCAGATCATCCATGACCTGAAAATTTCACATCATCTTCCTGAGTTGATGAATAAAGCAGGAAAGCCGATTGTGTATTTGTCTTTGTTTTTAAGGCATGTGCCAAACACGAGTCCTCAGAACATCATCAATATTTCATGCAAACCGATGCAAAGCTTCCATGGACAGATGAATGTCCTCAAGGGTGAAATCGACCGCTGGCGCAAAGGGAACTATGCTGTCATTTTCGTTGGGCCAGATTCTGAACGGGTCAAGAAGCTTGAACGGGTTCTGGAAGACTATGAAATTGATGCGGTGAAAGCGAGCAGCAAACAGGAATTGCTTCCGGGAAAAGTCCAGATCATCCAGGGCAGCCTGAATACCGGCTTCGAATTCCCGATCCAAAAAATCGCAGTGATCACGGAAGAGGAACTGTTCAATAAGAAAACAAAGAAGGCTCCAAGGCGACAAAAACTGTCTAATGCCGAGCGAATCAAGAGCTATTCTGAATTGAAGATTGGCGATTATGTCGTCCATGTAAACCATGGGATCGGGAAATACCTGGGAATTGAAACGCTTGTTATCAACGGTGTCCATAAGGATTACCTCCACATCCGCTACCAGGGTACAGATAAACTGTATGTCCCTGTGGAGCAGATTGATCTTGTCCAGAAATATGTCGGCTCTGAAGGGAAAGAGCCTAAGGTCTATAAGCTGGGCGGAAGTGACTGGAAACGGGTCAAGAGCAAGGTACAGTCATCCGTCCAGAATATCGCGGACGATTTGATCAAGCTTTATGCAGAACGCGAGGCCAGCGTCGGCCATGCTTTCTCTCCGGATGCCGAGATGCAGCGGGATTTCGAATCGTCGTTCCCTTATCAGGAAACAGAGGATCAGATCCGATCGATCCATGAAATCAAGCTCGATATGGAACGGGAACGTCCGATGGACCGTCTTTTGTGCGGTGATGTAGGCTATGGTAAAACCGAGGTCGCGATCAGGGCAGCCTTCAAGGCGATTGCCGATGGCAAGCAAGTAGCTTTCCTGGTGCCAACAACCATCCTGGCTCAGCAGCATTATGAAACGTTGCGTGAAAGGTATCAGGATTTTCCGATCAATATTGGCCTTCTGAGCAGGTTCCGTACTCGAAAGCAGCAAACGGAAACGATCAAGGGGCTGAAAGCTGGGAGTGTCGACATTGTCGTCGGAACACACAGGCTTTTATCAAAGGAAATTGCTTATCGCGATTTAGGGCTGCTGATCATTGATGAAGAACAGCGGTTCGGAGTAACTCATAAAGAGAAAATCAAGCAGCTGAAGACGAATGTGGATGTACTAACCTTAACAGCGACGCCAATCCCAAGGACGCTGCATATGTCGATGCTCGGCGTCAGGGACTTATCCGTCATCGAGACACCTCCTGAGAATCGCTTCCCAGTCCAGACGTATGTCATGGAATATAACGGAGGGCTGGTCCGTGAGGCAATTGAACGCGAGCTTGCCAGGGACGGACAAGTTTATTTCCTTTATAACCGTGTTGAGGATATTGAACGCAAAGCTGAAGAAATCTCGATGCTTGTTCCGGATGCGCGCGTCACCTATGCGCATGGCAGGATGAGCGAAAATGAACTTGAATCCGTTATGCTTGGATTCCTGGAAGGCGAATTCGATGTCCTTGTCAGCACAACAATCATTGAAACAGGCGTCGATATCCCGAATGTCAATACATTGATTGTTTATGATGCTGATAAAATGGGACTCTCACAGCTTTATCAGCTAAGGGGGAGGGTTGGGCGCTCCAACAGGGTTGCCTATGCCTATTTTACCTATCGAAAAGACAAGGTTCTAACAGAGGTGGCCGAAAAACGCCTGCAGGCAATCAAGGAATTCACCGAGCTGGGCTCTGGATTTAAAATTGCGATGCGCGACCTGTCAATCCGCGGCGCAGGTAATCTGCTTGGAGCTGAGCAGCACGGCTTTATCGATTCAGTCGGTTTTGATTTGTATTCACAAATGCTCAAGGAAGCAATTGAAGAGCGGAAGCCTGAAAAAGATCAAGTCCGCAGGCCTTCAATTGAAATCGACCTCGAGCTTGATGCTTATATTCCTGACAGCTATATTTCCGATGGCCATCAGAAGATTGAAATGTATAAGCGATTCCGCGGCATTGATTCAATAAAAGATATCGAGGAATTGAAAGAGGAGATTACCGACAGATTCGGAGATTACCCTGCTGAGGTGGAAACACTTTTCAAAGTAGCGGAATTGAAGGTTTATGCAATTACGGCAGGTGTTGAATCAGTCAAACAGATGAAACAGGATGTCACGATTCTTTTATCTGAAGATGGAAGCAGCAGGATTGACGGGCAAAAGGTATTTAAACTAAGCAGTCAATACCGGAATGCAGTGGGCCTCGGAATGGATGGCAAAAAGCTGAAAATGGTCATTCATACAAGAGGCATGAAGAATGAGCGTTGGTTTGAAATCACATTTGAGATGATTAAGGGGCTTCACGACTCCCAAAAAGAACAGGAAAATACAGTATCGTAACCATTTGGAAATATATTGTAATCTAAATGTAAAGATGGTAAGTGTTTCAAAAAAGATAGACAAGGGTAATTTTTGTGTGTACGCAATTATTAGCTGGAAGGTTTATCCGTTTTTGGCACCTTTATCACTTCTAAGAAAATAATTTTAAGAAGTGTATAGAACTTTCCATATGAAAGATACTAAGTTCAAATCTTGGTAAGGATGATTAATTAAGGAATTATCGTTACCAAAAAAATAATCATCAGATGAAAGTGAGGCAACGTTGGATGAAAGCAACTGGTATTGTTCGTCGAATCGATGATTTGGGTCGTGTTGTCATTCCTAAAGAAATTAGAAGAACGCTGCGTATTCGTGAAGGGGATCCACTTGAAATATTCGTGGACCGCGACGGTGAAGTTATCTTGAAGAAGTACTCTCCTATCAGCGAATTGAGCGATTTTGCAAAGGAATATGCAGAAGCGCTTTATGACAGCCTGGGCAACCCGGTGTTAATCTGTGACAGAGATACCTTTATCGCAGTGGCCGGAGGGTCAAAGAAGGACTACTTGAACAAAAACATCAGTGAACTAGTGGAAAAGACAATGGAAGACCGTAACTCCACTCTAGTGAATCAGCAGAATAATATTTCGCTGGTTGATGGAAATGAGGAGCCTGCTTCATCCTATACAATCGGGCCGATCATTGCAAACGGTGACCCGATTGGGGCTGTAATCATTTTCTCTAAAGAAGGCTCTTTGGGAGATGTTGAACAAAAAGCTGTTGAGACAGCAGCTGGATTCCTTGCAAGGCAAATGGAGCAATAATCTAGATTCTAGTTTAAGCCGTAATTTTTTTCATACCTGAGAGGGCAGCTGTCGAAGCTGCCCCTTTTCATGTTCATACCTGCTAATTATTACGGTTATCTAACAAATTTATGATCGCCTGTCACCTTGCAGCTGCTGCTTCACCCTTGTGATATAATACGTGTGAAAACGAAATTGGAAGGAGATGGGCGATGAAGCCCGTTGCAGATTCGAAGGAATTGATGAAGGGAGCCATGATTCTGACTCTGGCAGCCCTCGTTACAAAAATTTTAAGCGCAGTTTATCGTGTCCCATTTCAAAATATTGTCGGGGACATCGGATTTTATATTTATCAGCAGGTCTATCCCTTTTTCGGGATTGTCATGGTTTTATCTACATATGGATTTCCAGTGGTGATTTCCAAGCTATATACAGAGCAGCAGGCAGCCGGGAATAGCGGGAAGGCGGACAGGCTCCTGGCCATCTCCCTTGTTTTTCTGGGAATTGTAGGTGTGCTGCTGTTTTCGTTTTTTTACTTTGCTTCCGAATGGATTGCAGAAAGAATCGGTGACCCGGAGCTCGGCCTCTTGTTCAAGGTCGTATCCGTTCCATTCCTGATCTTCCCGTTTGTCTCTGTATTCAGAGGTTACTTTCAAGGGAAAGGGAATATGGTGCCAACCGCAGTTTCGCAGGTTTCCGAACAAGCCATCCGTGTAGCGACGATCCTGGCCATGTCTGCGGCACTTGTGCAGCAGGGTTATTCCCTTTACTATGCAGGGGCGGGGGCAGTGTTTGGTTCCATTACCGGTGGGGTGGTCTCGGTTGCGGTCCTGGGTTATTTTTATCTGAAAAATAAAGATGTTCAGCCGTTCAAGCACTATCAGGCCAAGGCTTTGTTCGCGGATGCGGCCTGGGTGGTAAAAGCTCTGGTTATCCAGGGTTTTGCGATTAGCATTAGTGGCATGCTGTTAATATTGCTTCAGCTTGCAGATTCTTTGAATATGTATTCTTCGCTCCTGTCCATGGGGCTGTCAGCAGATGAAGCGAAGTCGGCAAAAGGGATCTTTGACCGGGGTCAGCCATTGATCCAGTTAGGAACTGTGGTTGCTACCTCAATGTCTTTAAGTCTTGTACCGGCCATTTCTAGTGATATATCACGGAATCGTACAGACGGAATCCTGCCAAAAATCCGGCTTGCGCTGCAGTCGAGCTTGATATTTGGAGCCGCAGCAGCGGTGGGGCTTTATAGCATCATCGTTCCGGTGAATATCATGCTGTTTGAAAATGCCGAGGGATCGAATGTACTTGGAGTGCTAAGTTTGATGATCTTGTTCGGCTCGGTGATTTTAACAATCACCAGCATCTTGCAAGGTCTTAATAAAACGCTTTTCCCTGCGGCTGTCATTTTGGCTGGTTTCGGGCTTAAATACATTTTGAACCTGATCTTAATTCCTGAAGCGGGGACAATGGGGGCTGCCAATGCCACTTTACTGGCCATGCTGGTCACAATGGTCATCCTGATTATTAAATTGAGACAAGTACTGGGCAAACCGGTACTGTCCTTCGCATTCATCGCAAAAATCCTTTTTTCTTCGGCAGTGATGGCAGTCTTTTTGCGTCTATTCTTATATGCAACAGATTTCACTTATAGTTATATTGAACCTGACAGGCTTGCTGCTGTTTTGCAGGCGCTTATTGCTGTTGGATTGGGAGCTATTGTTTATTTTTTCGTATTGATAAAATTAAAAGCCTTAACTGAAGCCGAATTAATGACACTGCCATTTGGCAGCAGGCTTGTACAGTTGTTTTTTAAATAAAGAGCTTAAATAAGACAGGAGGCAGCGGGAAATGACGAAGAAAATATTGATCATCGGCCTTGGTGCTGGAGACCTTGAACAGCTTCCGCTTGGCATTTATAGACGATTAAAGCAGGAGAAAAATCTATTTCTGCGGACAAAAGAGCATCCAGTAGTCAATGAACTTGAAAAGGAAGGCCTGCAGTTCCAATCATTCGATTCTGTATATGAAAAACATGACCAGTTTTCCGCTGTATATGAAGAGATTACAGAAACATTGCTTGCACATGCAGAACAAGGCCAGGTTACATATGCAGTACCAGGCCATCCGCTGATTGCTGAACAGGCAGTACAGCTGTTGCTGGAAAGAGGGCCGAAGCGGGATATTGAAATTGAAATCGGTGGCGGCCAAAGTTTCCTTGATGCCATGTTCCAGGCTTTAGCGATTGACCCGATCGACGGCTTTCAGCTGCTCGATGGCACGGCACTTTCCAAGGAAGACCTGCTGCTGAAAAGCCATACGATCATTGGGCAGGTGTATGATTCATTCGTCGCCTCTGACGTGAAGCTGACACTGATGGAAAAATTGCCGGATGATTATGAGGTATTCATCGTGACAGCGGCAGGCAGCAGCGAAGAGGTCATTAAGAAGGTTCCATTATTTGAACTCGACAGGGAGATGGAACTAAGCAATTTAACATCTGTTTATGTGCCGCCAGTTGAAAATGAACAAATTTTATACAAGGATTTTCTGAAGTTGCGTGGAATTATATCAGAACTGCGCGGCCCGAATGGCTGTCCCTGGGATAAGAAGCAGACCCATCAATCACTTAAGAAATATTTGATTGAAGAATCGTATGAATTGCTTGAAGCAATCGACCATGATGATATTGATCATATGATTGAAGAATTAGGCGATGTGCTTCTGCAGGTCATGCTCCATGCGCAGATTGGCGAGGATGAGGGTTATTTTACAATCGATGACGTGATTGAAGGGTTATCTTCGAAAATGATCCGCAGACATCCACATGTTTTCGGTGACAAAACTGCGGAAAACGAAGAGGAAGTCATGAAAAACTGGCAGGAAATCAAGGAGCAGGAAAAGGGCGGCACTGTAAAGTCATTGCTTGAGGGAGCTGGCAAAGGTCTGCCTAATCTGCTGAGGGCTTATGAACTGCAAAAGGAAGCAGCAAAAGTCGGCTTTGACTGGAAGACAGCAGGACCAATCCTCGATAAGATCAAGGAAGAAATCGAGGAACTTTCAGCTGAAATAAAAGAGAATGGACAGTTTGATGAAATCCAGCTCGAATATGGCGACTTGTTATTCGCACTAGTGAATTTTGCAAGGCATTACAACATTAATCCGGAAGAGGCTTTAAACAAAACAAACCAGAAATTCATGCGCCGCTTTGCTTTTATCGAACAAAAAGCCGCTGAAAAAGGGCGGAATGTCGAGGATTTCAGTCTTGAAGAATTAGATGCCTTCTGGGATGAAGCCAAGACACAGGGGTTATAAGGTAAATCGAACCAATAAAGAAAAAGGGGTTTAGATACAATGAGACTGGATAAATTTTTAAAGGTGTCAAGATTGATCAAAAGAAGAACATTGGCGAAGGAAGTATCCGATCAGGGACGAATTTCAATCAACGGTGTTCCTGCAAAAGCAAGTACGAATGTAAAAGCTGGCGATGAATTGGCGATCCGCTTCGGACAAAAGGTCGTATCAGTGAAGATTGACCGCATCCAGGAAACATCACGGAAGGATGAAGCAGCCGAGATGTATACAATTCTCGGGGAAGAAAGAATCCCAGGAGATGACGAAGAGTAAATTATGCTTCGAAGGAAGGCTTGTTCTATTCTCCCTCCCTCAATCATAAACATGTACAAAAGTGCATTATGCGATTGTGAGGGGTTATGATGAGCCAATATTATGAAACGAACCAGACAAAAAGCAATTTGCCAGACCATGATTTAGTGATGAGAGGCAGACGGACACTGGAGATTACGGGCGTAAAGCAGGTTGAAAGCTTCGATAATGAAGAGTTCTTATTAGAAACTGTCATGGGATTCCTTGCAATCAAGGGCCAGAATCTTCAGATGAAGAACCTGGATGTCGACAAAGGTATTGTATCAATTAAAGGGAAAATCTTTGATCTGGTCTATCTCGATGACCAGCATGGGGAGAAAGCTAAAGGGTTCTTTAGCAAGTTATTCCGATGACACTGTCGACCCAATTTTTGACGATGCTCGCCATGATTGGGATGGGCAGCTTATTCGGAGCTTCACTTGATACGCATAACCGTTTCTTAAAAAGGTCAAAGCGGAAATCATGGATCGTCTTCATCAATGATATCCTGTTCTGGGTGTTTCAGGGCCTGTCGATTTTCTATGTATTATTTTCAGTGAATATGGGAGAATTGCGTCTTTATATCTTCCTGGCTTTATTATGCGGTTTCGCGGCCTATCAGAGCCTGTTTAAGAAGATGTATATGAAGCTGCTGGAGCGGGTCATAGCCATCACCATCAGTATCTATATCTTCCTGGTGAAGGCTGTCAGAATGCTGGTGATCCGGCCAATGCAGTTTTTGGCCGCCACCGTTCTATCATTGCTGCTCATGACGGGGAGAGGCCTTTATGCACTTGTGAAATGGCTTCTTGCCGTTTTACTATGGTTATTGAAAAATCTATTATGGAAGCCAGTTAAGATAATTTTCCTGCTTTTTTGGAAACTTTTGCCGAAAAAGGTTAAAAAAAGCGTCGAGAAGTTATATAATAAATTGGCAGGATTTCTAATTATAGTAAAGAATTACTCTAGTAAGCCGATAAAATGGATAAAGAACTTAAAAAAATAAATGTAAGGAGGACTGCGGGGAATGAGTGTCATCAGGAAACGGAACATATCCAAGATTGAAAATCAATATGTACAGCAGCGTGAAAAAGCAGGAGTTGCGGAAACCAGGAAGCGAAAGCTGCTTTTCAGGCGCCTCGCAGTCTTTGCCCTTTTCGCATCGATCATTTCGTACTTTATGATCTCCACGTTCATTTCCCAGACTTCCGCTCTTGAAAAGAAGCAGGCGGAAAAGGAAAGGCTTGAGCAAAAAATGGCAAGTCTTGAGAAACAGCAGGAAATTCTCGATGAGGAAATCATTAAACTGAACGATGACGAATACATAGCCAAGCTTGCCCGCAAAGAATACTTCCTGTCCGAAAAGAATGAAATCATTTTCAACCTTCCTAAAGAGAAAAAGGACTCCCAAGATTCGCCTTATTGACACTCTTTTTTTATATTCTGTATAATATAATGTAAGTTTGATTTTTTATATCTTTAAGGAGGCAAAACTTTTTTATGTCAATCGAAGTAGGCAGCAAGCTACAGGGAAAGGTAACAGGCATCACAAATTTCGGGGCGTTCGTAGAACTGCCGGGCGGTTCAACTGGACTCGTTCATATCAGTGAGGTTGCAGACAACTATGTCAAGGATATCAACGACCACCTCAAAGTAGGCGACCAGGTTGAAGTAAAGGTTATCAATGTTGAGAAAGACGGCAAGATCGGTTTATCAATCAAGAAGGCTGTTGACAGGCCGGAAAGACCAGAAAGACCAGCTAGACCAGAAAGATCTGACTCAAGACCTTACTCTCAACGTCCACGCGGCGGCGGCAGAGGAAACGACAACCGCAACGCACGTCCAGAGAATTTCGAAACGAAAATGGCGAAATTCCTGAAGGACAGTGAAGACCGCCTGTCCTCTCTGAAACGCGCTACCGAATCCAAGCGCGGTGGAAGAGGAGCTAGAAGAGGCTAACTTGCTGCTAAGTGAATATATATAATAGCAGGTATCATGCTATATCAAGACAAGTCTCTCGGGGCTTGTCTTTTTTATATTCGAGTAAAAGTGTTGACTAAACTTAACGAAGAAAAGACGGACAATAATTGAATGAAACCTGGCAAAACTGTCCGTTATAGAGATGATGACGGACGAAAATGTGATGAAACCTGTTCAATATTGTTCCGTCCTAAGGGTGATGACGGACAAAAATAGGATGAAATATGGCAAAACTGTCCGTCATAGAGGTGATGACGGACGAAAATGAGATGAAACCCGGCAATATTGTCCGTCATAGGAGTGATGACGGACGAAAATGAGATGAAACCCGGCAAAACTGTCCGTCATAGAGGTGATGACGGACGAAAATGAGATGAAGCCTGGCAAAACTGTCCGTCATAGGCGTGATGACGGACGAAAATGAGATGAAACCCGGCAAAATTGTCCGTCATAGGGGTGATGACGGACGAAAATGGGAAGAACCTCGCCAAAACTGTCCGTCATAAATGTTGAAGTAAGCAATTAAATATAATAGAGTAGACACAAAAAAAACACCGTTCCATATAGGAACGGTGTTTTTTCATAGATGACCCCTACGGGATTCGAACCCGTGTTACCGCCGTGAAAGGGCGGTGTCTTAACCGCTTGACCAAGGGGCCGTATAAGTTTTTCAGATAAAATAATTTGGTAGCGGCGGAGGGGATCGAACCCCCGACCTTACGGGTATGAACCGTACGCTCTAGCCAGCTGAGCTACACCGCCATGATATTGTTTTGAGGCACAAGAAATATAATACATAGATATTGAAATAGTGTCAATGAAATTTTAAAAGAAAACTAAAATTATTGATAGGTAAATTTTAGCGCCATTTGTTCCGTTTTCGGGGATTATGGATAACTGACAGAAATTATCCGTGTTATTTCGAGTTATTGCATTATTTACAGGGAAATGCGTCGAACGAAACTTTGATGCTTGTCCTTGTTTTTGACAAACTTCTGGACAGCTCCCTTTTATAATAATCTGCAACGATAAAAAAACGGGGAGTGTATTGAATGCAAAAGGTAGAAAGGAACATGATGGAACCGATCGGTGAAGTTCATCTCGAGGAATCACGATTCAGGTTTGCAAAAGGCATGTCGAAGCTGCAATCCAAAATCGAAAACCTTTTCTTAAAAAAAGGCTATATTTTTCTGATCATTGGATTTTTGCTTGGCCGGGCCTTGATACTAGCAAAGTTGACGCCTTTTAGCCTTCCGTTTTTTGCGGCCGTATATCTCATCCGGAAAGATCGTGCGCCAATCGCGCTGTTTGGGCTGGTAGCCGGTGCTGCTACTCTATCGTTTGGCGATGCGGTTTTTACGTTCAGCTCGGTATTCTTGTTTTTGCTGCTGTACAGGTTCACAAAAAAATGGATCAAAAATGATCTGAAGGTTCTGCCATTTTATATATTTTCTACTATATTAATAGGCAAAATGTTAAAAGCTCTTATTTTGTCAGGAACTATCACTCTCTATGAAGGCATGATGGCTGGCGTGGAAGCAGGCCTAAGCCTGGTGCTGACCTTTATTTTTCTTCAGAGCATTCCGCTGCTGACGGTCAGCAAACGTAAGCAATCATTAAAGACAGAGGAAATTGTCTGTTTAATCATTATGCTTGCCTCGGTCATGACGGGAACGATTGGCTGGACAGTTTATGATTTGTCCGTGGAGCACGTAATGTCTCGTTATTTAGTGCTGCTCTTCTCCTTTGTGGCAGGAGCGACCGTGGGTTCGACAGTCGGTGTCGTGACTGGCCTGATTTTCTCACTCGCCAATGTTTCAAGTTTCTATCATATGAGCCTTCTCGCTTTTTCAGGATTGCTTGGCGGCCTGTTAAAAGAAGGGAGGAAGCCAGGTGTCGCACTTGGGCTGTTCATTGCTACACTCCTGATCGGCATGTATGGAGAGGGCGGCGGTGCGATAAGCAAGACTCTGACGGAATCAGCAGCGGCAGTATTGTTGTTCTTCCTTACACCTCAATCCCTTTCATCGAGAATCGCCAAGTATATTCCAGGGACACCTGAGTATTCTGCCGAGCAGCAGCAATATATGAGGAAAATGAGGGACGTGACTGCCCAGCGCGTCGTACAGTTTTCCAATGTGTTTGAAGCACTGTCGAAAAGCTTCTCGACACTGCAGGTTCAGGATGAAACGGTTGAAACGGATCGCGATATGGACTATTTCTTAAGCAATGTCACGGAAAAGACATGCCAGACATGCTTTAAGAAAGACCACTGCTGGACAAGGAACTTTAATACAACCTATGAATATATGAGTGAGATTATGCAGGAGATGGATCAAAATTCAGGTGCGGTCCCACAAAAACTTTCACGTGAATGGGACAAGCATTGCACGAGGTCGAAAAAAGTCCAGGAAGTTATGCAGCAGCAGCTCAGCTATTACCAGGCGAACCGGAAACTCAAAAAGCAGGTCCAGGAGAGCAGGAGGCTTGTGGCAGACCAATTGTTAGGAGTTTCGGAAGTTATGGGGGATTTTGCAAAGGAAATCCAGCGGGAGCGTGAAAATCACTCGAAGCAGGAAGAACAAATCCTTGAGTCGTTGCAGGATTTTGGCATCCAGATCGAGCATGTTGAAATCTATAGCCTGGAACAGGGGAATGTTGATATCGACATGACAATACCGTATTGCCAGGGACATGGAGAATGCGAAAAATTAATTGCGCCGATGCTATCTGATATTCTCAAGGAAAACATCGTCGTGAGTTCGGAAGAATGCTCCACATTCCCGAATGGTTTTTGCCATGTGACATTCCGTTCCGCTAAAGCCTTCACTGTATTAACTGGAGTGGCTCATGCTGCAAAGGATGGAGACCTTGTTTCAGGGGACAGCTATTCAACAATTGAGCTCAGCGGCGGAAAATACGCAATTGCGATCAGTGACGGGATGGGCAATGGTGAAAGGGCCCATTCGGAAAGCAGGGATACCCTGTTATTGCTTCAGCAGATTCTGCAATCAGGTATCGAAGAAAAGGTTGCCATCAAATCGGTGAACTCTATCTTATCATTAAGGACGACGGATGAGATTTTCTCCACTCTGGACCTGGTCATGATCGATTTGCAGAATGCCTCTTCGCGCTTCCTGAAGATTGGATCAACTCCGAGCTTCATAAAACGCGGGGGCAAGGTAATGAAGGTCCAGGCGAGCAATCTTCCGATGGGGATCATACAAGAATTCGAGGTTGATGTGGTAAGCGAGCAATTAAAAGCGGGAGACTTGCTGATCATGATGAGCGATGGCGTGTTCGAAGGGCCAAAGCATGTCGAGAATTATGATCTATGGATGAAACGAAAAATCAATGAGCTCCAAACCGACGAACCCCAGGCGATTGCCGATCTGATCATGGAGGAAGTAATCAGATCACGCGGAGGTTCGATCGAGGATGACATGACCGTTGTTGTCGCGAAAATCGATCACAATATTCCTAAGTGGGCATCAATTCCGATGTCCAATTATCAAAAAAGGGCATAACCGTTATTTTGAGTATTATGGTAATACTTTATGTATATTTCCTCTCTCCTTCGTCGAAAATGGTAACAAATTTATTTAGGCTTTTTTTCTACTATGATGTTTTCATAGGTTCTGTGAATCTGGCTTACAAATAGTGAAAAGCCTGGAAGTGAGGGGAAATTATGAAGACAGGTACAATCAGGCAAATTTTGCTCATCACAGATGGATGTTCAAACCAGGGTGAAGATCCGATTGCAATGGCAGCATTGGCAAAGGAACAGGGTATCACGGTTAATGTTATTGGAGTAATGGAGCAGGATGTTATAGATGACCAGGGTATGAAGGAAATAGAAGGGATTGCGCTATCGGGCGGCGGTGTCAGCCAAATTGTCTATGCCCAGCAGCTATCTCAAACTGTCCAGATGGTGACAAGGAAAGCGATGACCCAGACTCTCCAGGGTGTTGTGAATAAGGAGCTCCAGCAAATTCTCGGCGGGGGAAGGACTGTGGAAGACCTTCCGCCAGAACAGCGCGGGGAAGTCATGGAGGTTGTAGATGAACTTGGAGAGACAGTCGAACTGGAAGTGTTGATTCTTGTCGATACAAGTGCAAGCATGAAGCACAAGCTTCCTACTGTAAAAGAAGCACTGCTAGACTTGAGTTTGAGCCTGAATGCACGCTCAGGAGATAACCGTTTTTCGGTTTTTGTATTTCCCGGGAAAAGAAACGATGTCGAAAAATTGTTGGATTGGACACCAAAACTGGAGTCCCTTACAAGCATTTTTGCCAAGTTGACGACGGGTGGAATTACGCCAACAGGACCAGCCATTCGCGAAGCACTCTCTTACTTTAATAAAAAACGATCTTTAAGGAGCCTTCTGTCCCGTGATGATGAATCCTTCTTTGAAGAATCTGTGTAAAGTCATTCCTGGAACGATCATCGATGGGAAATGGCATAAAAACAGGTATACGATCATTAAAGAGCTTGGTTTTGGAGCGAATGGGATTGTCTATCTAGCAAGGTACAATAATATGCAAGTGGCCCTGAAAATGAGCGACAATGGAATGTCGATCACTTCGGAGGTCAATGTTTTAAAATCTTTTGCCAAGGTCCAGGGATCTGCCCTCGGGCCTTCTTTGCTGGATGTCGATGACTGGGAACGTCCCGGAAAAAAAGTCAGCTTTTATGTTATGGAATTTATCAAAGGGCCAGATTTCCTCACTTTCCTGAATCAAAAAGGCCCAGACTGGACGGGGGTCATGATTCTGCAGCTGCTTGCAGATCTGCAGCTGCTGCATGAGAATGGCTGGGTATTCGGCGATTTGAAACCCGATAATCTGATCGTGACCGGACCGCCGGCAAGGATCCGCTGTATTGATGTAGGTGGTACAACCTTGCAGGGGAGGTCTATCAAAGAATTCACTGAGTTTTTCGATAGAGGCTATTGGGGTCTGGGGAGCAGGAAAGCAGAACCAGGATATGATCTATTTGCGGTAGGGATGATCATGGTTAACACAGCATATCCGAAAAGGTTCAGTAAGACCACTGGCGGCATAAATGAAATAATGGGCAAAGTAAAGCAAAGCAATGAGTTGAAACAGTATGAAAAAGTAATATTAAACGCTCTTACCGGACATTATCAATCAGCAAGGGAAATGCGGGATGGAATCATGCAGATTCATCAGCCTGACGTTGCCACGAGAAATAGTCGAAACCCGCAAAAAACAACTTCAGGAAACCGCAGTCATCATCAGCCAAAAGCGAGTCCGCAGAGGACGAGGTCAAATGCAGCAGCAAACAGCAATGGACGGCAAACGAGAAAAGTCTATAGCAAGAAAAAGAACAGCTCATCCTTTCTTGAAACAGTATCCATCATCCTGATCATCTCCGTATTATATTTTATCTATATTTATAGTCAGGTTAACTAGATTTTTGAAACCTTTTGGTTTTCCATCCGTAAATAAGGAATGATTGGGTTAAGGTTTTGAAAATGACCTATCAAAAATGTTAAGCTGAAAAATAACAAACGGAATCATTTAGAAGATTAATGGGTTGCAGCCTTGGGTATAGTCTTAAACCGGCAACAACCGTAAGGATGTACAATGATGATCGATACAAAGGTTAATGCTTTTCTTAAAAAACATGATTTTCAGCTGAATAACAAATCGATTGCTGTTGGTGTTTCAGGCGGTCCTGATTCGCTCGCTTTGCTTCATTTTTTATGGGAGCAGCGAATCAATCATTCACTCCAGATCGTGGCTGCCCATGTTGACCATATGTTTCGTGGAGAAGAATCCTATCAAGATGCCCTTTATGTGAAGAGCTATTGCGAGGAACATGGGATTCCATTCGAGATGAAAAGAGCGGATGTGCCTGCATATATGCGGGCCACTGGTTTGAGTTCACAGCAGGCTGCCCGCGCATGCCGATATGCTTTTTTTGAGGAAGTCATGAAAAAGCATAACCTTCAGTTTCTTGCATTAGGTCATCATGGCGATGACCAAATTGAAACGGTTTTGATGAGGCTTACCCGGGGAAGTTCAGGAAAAGCCCGGGCAGGAATCCCGTTCTATCGGAAATTTGGTTCATATGCCATCTTCCGGCCATTCCTGTGTCTGACAAAGGATGATCTGGAAGAATATTGTGGCTTATATCAACTTGAACCGAGAATAGACCCAAGCAACGATAAAGAATATTACAGCAGGAATCGTTTCAGGAAAAGTGTTTTGCCTTTTTTAAAGGAAGAGAATCCGGCTGTACATGAGCACTTCCAGCGGTTCAGTGAAGAATTGCAGAATGATGAAGATTATCTTATTGAATTAACGAATGAAAAATTGAATAAAGTAATGAAGAAAGAGGACAGTAAAATAACGATTGATATTAGTTCCTTTCTGCAAATGCCAATGCCTTTACAAAGAAGAGGGATTAAACTAATATTAAATTATCTTTACAAAGATCGACCTGCTTCTCTTTCCGCTATACATATTGAAAAAATATTTTCAATAATTCGCAATCCCCATCCATCAGGAACTCTTGATTTCCCCAGCGGTTTAAGAATCATACGATCGTATGGAAAATGCCACTTTCAATTGAATCCGCCAGAAAGGCACAGCTACTCTATTGAATTATCTGGTCCAGGTCAGATACTTTTGCCGAATGGTGATATCATTGAAGCGCAATTGCTCAATGATGTTCAAGACAGAGGGATTTCCAAATATCGTTTTATCGTTGATCTGGAACAGGCAGGGATACCGCTGGTCATTCGTACAAGGCAGAATGGCGATCGGATGATATTGAAGGGAATGGCAGGTTCGAAGAAGGTAAAGGATATTTTTATCGACATGAAAATTCCTTTGGCACAAAGAGATGAATGGCCGGTTGTCACAGACAGGGAAGGCAGCATTCTATGGCTTCCCGGACTGAAAAAATCGAACCATGAAGCAAGCAAGGAAGGAAACAGGTTATTACTTTTAACTTATATAAAGCATTGATAACTTCCAGGGGGCACAATGATCATGAAAAATGATATTGAAAAGGTATTATTTACAGAAGAAGAAATTCAGGTAAAGACAAAGGAACTGGCGGCTCAGCTGACTGAGGAATACAAGGATCGCTTTCCGCTTGCGATTGGCGTTCTAAAAGGTGCAATGCCTTTCATGGGCGATCTTCTGAAGCGCATCGATACATATCTGGAAATGGATTTCATGGATGTATCCAGCTATGGAAATGCAATGGTATCTTCAGGAGAAGTAAAAATCCTTAAAGATCTTGATACATCAGTTGAAGGAAGGGATATCCTGATCATCGAGGACATCATCGACAGCGGTTTGACGCTCAGCTATTTAGTAGAGCTTTTCAAGTATCGCAAGGCAAAATCGATCAAGATTGTCACACTTCTGGATAAACCTACAGGAAGAAAGGCAGACATCGCTGCTGATTATGTTGGATTCATCGTCCCTGATGAGTTTGTCGTAGGCTATGGTCTTGATTATGCAGAGAAGTACCGCAACCTTCCATACATTGGGATCTTGAAGCCAGAAGTATATTCAAAATAAACGGTCAGATTTTTAAAATGAAATGAACATTTAGAATAACAACTAAATATTCTGAATGTTAATTTCTTGTATTAGCATAATTTGCTATGATACTATTTAGTATAGTTTGTCTACCGTGGGAGGAGGTAAGGGATGAATCGGATTTTCCGTAATACCATCTTTTATTTATTGATATTTTTAGTGATTATTGGAGTAGTGAGCTTCTTTAATGGCAATAACCAGCCAACTGAACAAATCTCTTACGATAAATTCATGCAGCAGCTCGAATCGGGCAATGTTGATGGCGATCTTTCGCTTCAGCCTGAACGAGGAGTGTATGAGGTAAGAGGCCAGCTTAAAGGCCAGAAGGAAGGGGAAGGGTTCATTACCTATGTTTGGAATAACCCGGAAACCCTTACTCGCATTGAACAGGCAGCTGCTGACGCAGATGTCGAAATCAAGCCTGCCAAGGAAACAAGTGGATGGGTAACGTTCTTTACGTCCATTATTCCATTCATCATCATTTTTATCCTGTTCTTCTTCTTATTGAATCAGGCACAGGGCGGCGGAAGCCGTGTCATGAACTTCGGGAAAAGTAAAGCAAAGCTGTACAACGAAGAAAAGAAGAAAGTCCGCTTCAAAGATGTTGCGGGTGCAGATGAAGAGAAGCAAGAGCTTGTCGAGGTTGTTGAATTCCTTAAAGACCCTCGCAAATTTGCTGAACTTGGTGCCCGTATTCCGAAAGGTGTCCTTTTGGTGGGACCTCCGGGTACAGGTAAAACATTGCTTGCACGTGCTGTTGCAGGGGAAGCAGGAGTACCGTTCTTCTCAATCAGTGGTTCCGACTTCGTTGAAATGTTTGTCGGTGTCGGTGCATCACGTGTTCGTGACTTGTTCGAAACAGCTAAAAAGAATGCTCCATGTATCATATTCATAGATGAAATCGATGCAGTAGGCCGCCAGCGTGGTGCTGGTCTTGGCGGAGGGCACGATGAGCGTGAACAGACACTCAACCAATTGCTTGTTGAAATGGATGGTTTCGGCGCGAACGAAGGAATTATTATCGTTGCTGCCACTAACCGCCCTGATATCCTTGACCCTGCATTGCTGCGTCCAGGACGTTTTGACCGCCAGATCACAGTTGACCGCCCGGATGTAACAGGCCGTGAAGCTGTACTGAAGGTACATGCAAGAAACAAACCGCTTGATGAGACGGTTAACTTAAAGAATATCGCAGCACGTACTCCAGGTTTCTCTGGTGCGGACCTTGAAAACTTGTTGAACGAAGCTGCGCTTGTAGCGGCACGAAGAGACAAGAAGAAAATTGATATGGATGATCTCGATGAAGCGACTGACCGCGTCATTGCAGGCCCTGCCAAGAAGAGCCGGGTCATCTCGCAAAAAGAACGAAATATTGTTGCTTTCCATGAAGCGGGCCATACGGTCATCGGGGTTGTGCTTGATGAAGCGGAAATGGTGCATAAGGTAACGATTGTCCCTCGCGGACAGGCAGGCGGCTATGCTGTCATGCTTCCTAAGGAAGACCGTTACTTCATGACGAAGCCGGAACTTCTTGATAAAATTACCGGCCTTCTTGGCGGACGCGTAGCAGAAGAAGTCGTCTTTGGTGAAGTGAGCACAGGTGCTCATAATGACTTCCAGCGCGCGACAGGAATTGCAAGAAGAATGGTGACTGAGTTCGGAATGAGCGACAAGCTTGGACCGTTGCAGTTTGGTCAGGCTCAGGGACAGGTGTTCCTTGGCCGTGACTTGAACAATGAACAAAACTACTCAGACAAGATTGCCTATGAAATCGATCTTGAAATCCAAAGCATCATTAAGCAGTGCTACGAAAGAGCGAAGAATCTTCTTACAGAACACCGCGATAAGCTTGATCTGATCGCGAATACATTGTTAGAAGTAGAAACTCTTGATGCAGAACAAATCAAGAGTTTGGTCGACCATGGACGCCTTCCTGACAGAAGCAGTGTCAGCATCGCGAAGGATGACATGAAAGTAACCATCAATAAGAAAAAGGATGAGATGCCTGCGATTGAAGAGTCCGACAAAAAAGTAGACTCTATCATTGAGGATCCGAAGGCTATCGACGAAAATCCAAAAGAATAGAATGACATGAACAGGTGCCCTTAACAGGGCACCTGTTTTGTTTTATAAGATAAGAAAGTATAAAAATTTCACTTCGAGAATTGTCCAGCTCCAGCGCCTAGCCCATCGAGACGCTTGTCGCAGTTTGGCAGTCGCCTCCGCTTTTCTTATAAGGTTTACTTTATTTAGTGAATGTTTAGTGATTATGGTATGATATTTGCAGTGTTGATTTCAGAAAACTATTAATAAGTTGGTGAATAGCTTGATTTTTGTTTTTGATGTCGGAAATACAAATATCGTGTTAGGTGTTTATGACCAGGAAGAGTTGAAACACCATTGGAGAATAGAGACGAATCGCCACAGAACTGAAGATGAATTTGGCATGATCGTCAAAAATCTTTTTGACCATGTCCAGCTGTCTTTTTCAGATATAGATGGAATCATTATTTCGTCAGTTGTTCCGCCGATCATGTTCTCGCTGGAGAGAATGTGCCAGAAGTACTTCCATATTAAGCCTTTAGTCGTTGGCCCTGGCATTAAGACAGGACTGGACATAAAATATGAAAATCCAAGAGAAGTCGGTGCTGACCGAATTGTCAATGCAGTAGCCGCGATCCATGAGTATGGAAGCCCGTTGATCATTGTTGATTTTGGTACAGCGACAACCTATTGCTATATCAATGCCCAAAATCAATACATGGGAGGCGCGATTGCACCTGGAATCGGAATCTCTACCGAGGCTCTTTATTCAAGGGCAGCCAAGCTTCCGCGCATTGAGATCAGCAGGCCTGATGATGTGATCGGGAAAAACACGGTGTCAGCTATGCAAGCTGGAATCCTCTATGGATATGTTGGACAGGTAGAGGGAATAGTTAAACGGATGAAGGATAAGAGCACAGTTCCACCAAAAGTGATTGCGACTGGCGGCCTGGCAAATCTGATTGCCCAGGAATCGAACGTCATTGACGTCGTCGATCCGTTTTTAACATTAAAAGGACTGCAGCTTATCTATAAGCGCAATATGGATAAAAACATTTAATGTTCGTGTAAACGCGAATTTAGCAGCACGAAGGGAGTAGTAGATAAAATGAGCGATTATTTAGTTAAGGCCCTTGCTTACGATGGAGAGGTCAGGGCTTATGCAACGAAAACAACTGAAACGGTTGGAGAGGCCCAGCGCAGGCATTATACATGGCCAGTGGCATCAGCCGCACTTGGCCGTACCATGACGGCAGGCGTTATGATGGGCGCTATGCTAAAAGGTGATGAAAAACTGACAATCAAGGTCCATGGTGGTGGCCCGCTTGGATTGATCCTTGTTGACAGCAATGCAAAAGGGGAAGTCAGAGGATATGTCTCAAATCCACATGTTCATTTCGACCTTAATGAGCATGGCAAACTGGATGTTAGACGCGGCGTCGGTACCGACGGAACTCTAACCGTTGTAAAGGACATTGGTTTACGGGATTATTTTACAGGGCAGGTTCCAATCGTATCAGGGGAACTTGGTGAAGACTTCACTTACTATTTTGCAACCTCCGAACAGGTCAATTCATCTGTTGGCGTTGGTGTACTGGTCAATCCCGATAATTCAATCAAAGCGGCAGGCGGATTCATCATCCAGTTGATGCCGGGGACAACTGAGGAAACAATCTCTGCAATTGAAAAACGTCTGCAAACAATCCCGCCGGTTTCTAAGCTGATTGAAAAAGGATTAACTCCTGAAGAATTGCTGGAAGAGCTGTTGGGCAAAGAAAATGTAAAAGTGCTTGAAACGATGCCGGTTTCATTTGAATGCAACTGCTCCAAGGATCGTTTTAGCAATGCATTGATCAGTCTGGGTGCAGCGGAAATCCGTGACATGATTGATACGGACGGGCAGGCGGAAGCTCACTGCCATTTCTGTAACGAAAAGTATATGTTTACAAAAGAAGAGCTTGAAGAGATAGAAAAAGAAGCAAAATAAACAGTTTCTGGGGGAAGAGAAGTGGAAAATAAGCAGCTTTGGTATATCATTGCCGGGTTAGCCGTTTTGAACGTCATTACTCTGGTGCTGCTTCTTGCCAGGCCAGCCTTCCTTGAAGGGAATAAAGAAACTGTTGCGGAAATCGGAAAAGAGTCGATCTCCCGTCAGGAATGGCTGACAGAGCTTGAAGAAAGATATGGGGAAGAAACGCTCAGGGATCTGATTGATCAGAAGGTAGTCATGCAAATGGCTGATGAATATGATATCAAAGTCTCTGACGAGGCGGTCGAGCGTGAACTGACAATCTATAAAGCGATGTATTCTTCGGCAGGGAACGAGCCTAAAACCGAAGAAAAATGGAAGCAGCAAATTAAGCTGAGCCTTCTGCTTGAAGAGCTTTTAACAAAGGATGTTAAGGTTTCGGAAGAGGATATGAAGTCCTTTTATGAACAGAACAAGAGCCTTTTCGACATTCCGGCATCCTATCATCTTTCACAAATCATTGTTGAAACCGAGAAAGAAGCCAAATCAGCGGTAAAGGAACTGGATGAAGGCTCGAGCTTTGCAGCGCTGGCGATGGAGCGGTCCATCGATGAATTTTCCGCCAACCAGGGAGGCGACATCGGCTTCATCAATGAAGAAGATGAGCGTGTCTCTCCGCAAGTAGTAGAAGCAGCGAAATCGCTGAAACCCGAGGAGTGGACGGGTCCGGTAAAAATAGAGAATGGCTATGCGGTCATTTATCTTCATGAAAAGCTTGAAGGAAAGAAATATGACTTCAATGAAGTGAAGAATCAAATCCGCAGACAAATTGCCCTTGAACAAATGGACATCCCAGTATCTGCTCGTGCATTTTGGAATGACGCAGAGGTCAGCTGGTTTTATGGCGAGAGTGAAAAGAAATAAATCCTAACACAGCACTGGTCGATGGACCGGTGCTTTCTTGTAGTTCTTTTATGGATTTTATAATAGGAAACGCAGTAAATTTGGGCGTAAGACTGATTTTTCTTCATGTCGAAGCATACTAATTGACATGGACCAAAAGTGCTGGTAAATTTTAATAAAACCAATTAAAATACTCGGAATAAGGATTAAGGGGTGGGTAATATGGTACGCATTGCAAATTCCATTACTGAGCTTGTAGGTCAGACACCAATTGTGAAATTGAACAGACTTGTTGATGATCAGAGTGCCGAGGTATACTTGAAGCTTGAATATATGAACCCTGGCAGCAGCGTAAAAGACCGAATCGCGCTTGCAATGATTGAGGCCGCTGAAACAAATGGTGTCCTGAAGCAGGGAGATACAATCATCGAGCCGACGAGCGGAAATACTGGAATCGGCCTGGCAATGGTAGCCGCTGCGAAAGGCTACAAAGCCATCCTTGTCATGCCTGAAACCATGAGCATGGAGCGCAGAAACTTGCTTCGCGCCTATGGAGCAGAACTAGTCCTGACGCCGGGACCAGAGGGAATGGGCGGTGCGATCCGTAAAGCCTCTGAACTGGCAAAGGAAAATGGGTACTTCATGCCCCAGCAATTCGAGAATGAAGCGAACCCTGCTGTGCACGAAAAAACAACTGGTCCGGAAATCGTTGAACAGATGGGTGACCAGCTCGATGCGTTCATCTCCGGAATCGGTACTGGAGGAACGATCACAGGAGCCGGAAAAGTACTCCGTGAAAAATACAAGAACATCAAAATCATTGCTGTAGAACCTTCAGACTCTCCTGTTCTGTCAGGCGGAAAACCAGGCCCTCATAAAATCCAGGGGATTGGTGCTGGCTTCATACCTGGCGTACTTGATACCGGAGTATATGATGAAGTCATCAAGGTAGAAAATGAACAGGCATTCGATTATGCCCGCCGCGCGGCAAAAGAAGAAGGAATCCTTGGTGGAATCTCTTCAGGCGCAGCCATCTACGCAGCACTAGAAACTGCGAAAAAACTGGGCAAGGGCAAGAAAGTCCTCGCTGTCATCCCAAGCAACGGCGAGCGCTACCTAAGCACACCACTTTATCAATTCGAAGATTAATCATGCAAGAGGCAGGCCTGAGGCTTGTCTCTTTTCTTTTATATAATTGAGGATATAGATTTGATATTTAGTAAACAAAATCGTAATTGAATAGCCATTTGCTATTGAAAACCAATAATTTCTATAAAAAACAAACAAAATATAATCATTTTAAAAATGAAAGCGTGCTCTGCATCATGTATGATGGATAAAGAGAAAAAAATAGGAGTGAATAGCTTGCCGCAATATAGCATTCAATCATTGACGATTCCGTATACAGCTTCACGTTTTTTTCATCAATACGATTCCATTGCACAACACTATAAAGAGCATGTCATCCTGGAAAGCGGGAGGGGTGGACGATACAGCATCGCTGCCTTCAACCCGGAGATTGTGTTTTCAGGCAAAGATCATAAATTGACGATTACCCAAAATGGGTCGACAACAACCCTTGAGGGAAATCCCCTTGAATTAATAAGAAATCAAATGGAATCATTTCAGGTTCCAGAAATCGAAGGGCTGCCTGATTTCCAGGGTGGGGCGATCGGCTATCTAAGCTATGATTATGCCCGTTATATTGAGAGGCTTCCGGCACTGGCCAAAGATGATTCCGGAATACCGGAAGTGTATTTTCAGGTCTTCCTTGAGTGGTTCGTGTTTGACCATCAGACAGAAATTTTATGGATAATGGCTCTGACTGAATCTGGCCAGGAAGGACAGGCAGAAGAGAAGCTGTCAGCGTGGAAAGAGCGCTGGGAAGCTGATTTGACAGAGTCCTCAATAGAAAAAGTGTACAAGCCAGGAGCGGATGAACTGCATGTTTCCATGGACGAAACGGAGTTTATCGAAGCGGTCGAGAAGGTACAGCGATACATTTCCCAGGGTGATGTCTTCCAGGTCAATTTGTCAGTCAGGCAGTCAAAGCCGATTGAGACAGAAGCTATCGAAGTTTACCGAAAGCTTCGCCAATTGAATCCTTCACCGTATATGGGCTACCTTCACACGCAGGATTTCCAGCTTGTCAGCGGATCGCCTGAACTTTTAGCAAAAGTTAAAGGTTCTGAGGTCAGCACACGGCCGATTGCCGGCACAAGATCGAGAGGCAGAACTGATGAAGAAGATTTAGAGCTGGCCAATGAGCTGATTAACAATGAAAAAGAGCGCGCTGAGCATGTCATGCTGGTCGACCTAGAACGGAATGATCTTGGCAGGGTCTGCAAGTACGGTTCTGTAGAAGTGAATGAGTTCATGGTCATTGAAAAATACTCGCATGTCATGCACATCGTATCGAATGTCAGAGGCGAGCTGGCCGAGGGTGAAACATGGTTTGATGTTGTCAATGCGACATTTCCTGGCGGGACGATTACAGGTGCTCCAAAGGTACGCACAATGGAAATTATTGAGGAACTTGAGCCAGTGAGACGCGGGACTTATACCGGATCGCTTGGCTGGTTCGGTTTTAACGGGAATATGGAATTGAACATCATCATCCGGACAATGCTTGTCAAAGACGGTCTGTCCCATGTCCAGGCGGGAGCCGGTGTCGTAATTGACTCCATCCCTGCGAATGAATACAAAGAATCCTTAAAGAAAGCCATCGCTCTATGGAAGGCGAAGGAGCTTGCGGAGGGTAAAGCATGATTTTAATGATCGATAATTATGATTCGTTCACATACAATCTGGTTCAGTATTTGGGTGAAATGGGTGAGGAACTCAAAGTCATCCGCAATGACCAGACATCCATCCAGGGAATCGCGGAACTTGACCCGCAGTTTTTAATGATCTCGCCAGGGCCGTGCAGCCCGAATGAAGCAGGCATCAGCCTGGAGGCAATCAAGAATTTTGCAGGTAAGACTCCGGTTTTCGGTGTCTGCCTTGGCCATCAATCGATCGCACAGGTATTTGGCGGTGATGTGGTCCGTGCGGAGCGGCTTATGCACGGCAAAACGTCTATGGTTTATCATGACGGCAAAACGATATTCGAAGGGCTGGAGAACCCATTCCCTGCTGCACGATACCATTCGTTAATCGTGAAAAAAGAAACACTTCCTGATTGCCTGGAAGTCTCAGCTTGGACGGAGGAAGGGGAAATCATGGCCATCCGCCATAAAACGATGCCAATCGAAGGCGTTCAGTTCCATCCGGAATCAATTTTAACGACACCGGGTAAACAGCTGCTGCGGAATTTTATTTCTCAGTACAAAACAGCAAAGCAAAAGGAAGTCAGCCTGTAATGTATGTTTATATAAACGGACGATTTGCGAAAAAAGACGAAGTCTCCATCTCTCCATTTGACCATGGATTTTTATACGGGCTTGGGGTGTTCGAAACCTTCCGAATCTACAATGGCCACCCATTTTTGCTGGATGATCATCTGGAGCGGCTGAATGCCAGTCTTCAAATAATGAATATCGATGCCGTTTTTACAAGGGAGGAAACCGCATGGGTTCTGAACGAGCTTTTAGCTAAGAATGAATGCCTGGATGCCTATATTCGTTTCAATGTTTCCGCAGGGAATGGTGAAATCGGCTTGCAGACAGAAAGTTATTCAGAGCCTAATGTCATTGTATTTTCTAAACCGCTGCCGTCAGCAGGAGAAATGAGCGAGAAGAAAACAGTCCTTCTGAATCTGAGGCGCAACACTCCTGAGGGGGAAGAACGGCTGAAATCCCACCACTATCTCAATAATGTTCTCGCCAAGCGTGAGGCAGGCCCCGCTATGGACACGGAAGGTATCTTCCTTACAGATGATGGTTTTTTGGCGGAGGGAATCGTCTCGAATATTTTCTGGTACAGGGAAGGTGTGCTGTTCACACCGGCAGTCGGGACAGGTATTCTCAATGGCGTGACCCGCAGGTTCGTCATCGCGCAGGCCCGCAACGCAGGCATTGAGGTACGTGAAGGTTTTTACAAAAAAGAAGAAGCCGAAGCAGCTGACGAAATCTTCCTGACGAATTCAATCCAGGAAATTGTCCCGGTCACTACTTTTTCTGGTAAAAGCTTTCCGGGAGCAGCCGGATCAATTGCAAAAACTCTTTTTGAAAAATATAAAGCTCGCCGCGAAACACTATGGAGCAGAACAGAACTGGATGGAGGACTGCTATATGAAAAGCGTGATTAAAGCGGGTCCATATACACTGGATTACGGAACGAAAACATTGATCATGGGGATTTTGAACGTCACACCTGATTCGTTTTCGGACGGCGGCAAGTACAACCATCTTGACCATGCTGTAGCCCATGCACAGCAAATGATCGAAGATGGAGCGGATATCCTGGATATCGGAGGCGAATCGACAAGGCCAGGACACGAACGGATTACCGATGAAGAAGAAATTGCCAGGGTAGTGCCGGCAATAGAGGCGATCACGAAAGAGCTTCAGGTCCCGATTTCAATAGATACGTATAAATCGAAGGTGGCAAAAAGTGCAGTAGAGGCTGGAGCGGCCATCATCAATGATATTTGGGGAGCGAAGGAAGATCCGGAAATAGCCGATGTAGCGGCTGAAACAGGTGTTCCGATCATCTTGATGCACAACCGGAATGACCGGAATTACACGCACTTCATCAGGGATGTCCTGAACGATTTATATGAAAGCATCACAATCGCCAAAAAAGCCGGTGTAAGCGATGAGCAAATCATCCTCGATCCGGGAATAGGCTTTGCTAAAGACCTTAAGGAGAACCTGGAAATGATGCGCCATCTTGATACTCTTGTATCGCTTGGATATCCGGTGCTTTTGGGGACATCGAAGAAGTCTATGATTGGCGGCGTCCTCGACCTGCCTGTGACGGAAAGAACGGAAGGTACAGGAGCGACAGTATGTTACGGAATTCAGAAGGGCTGCCAGATTGTCAGGATCCATGATGTCAAAGAAATGTCGCGTATGGGAAAGATGATGGACGCGCTGATCGGAAAGGGTGAATATCGTGGATAAGATACATGTAAACCAGATGGAGTTTTATGGATACCACGGGGTTTTTCCTGAGGAGACGAAGCTTGGACAGCGTTTTGGCGTCGATTTGGCTGTAGAGCTTGACCTTTCGAAGGCTGGGAACAGTGATAACCTCGAGGATTCAATTAACTATGCCGAACTATACCAAACCTGCAAAGAAATCGTAGAAGGCAGCCCTTTTAAGTTGGTAGAAGCGGTAGCCGAAAAAATAGCCAGTACGATCCTTGGTCGTTTTTCATTAGTAGAAACCTGCCATGTAAAAGTAATCAAGCCGGATCCTCCGATACCAGGCCATTACAAATCGGTTGCAATCGAGATCACAAGGAGCAGATAATCGTGGATAATAAAGCATATATTGCCCTGGGTTCTAATATGGGTGACCGGTTTGGGCTTCTGACTCAAGCAATAATCCTTCTTGAAAGCCATGATAAAATAACAGTGGTAAATACTTCATCCATTTATGAAACCGACCCGGTCGGCTACACGGATCAGGATCAGTTTTTAAACATGGCAATCCAAGTAGAGACAAGCCTGGCACCAGTAGAACTGTTGGGTGTCTGCCTTGACATTGAGTTGAAACTTGGGAGAAAAAGGGAAGTAAGATGGGGACCCAGAACTTTAGACCTTGACATATTAGTGTATAATCACGAAAATATTGAAACAGAGAAGCTTACAATTCCGCACCCTCGGATGAGCGAACGCGCGTTTGTAATCCTTCCATTACTTGAAATGGACCCAAATCTCAAGCTCCCGAACATGAAGGAGCCGCTGAAAAACTGTTTGCTTAGTATACCGGATAGAGAAGGAGTACGAATATGGAAGCAGAAAAATGGGGAAGACGTATTCGCGCTTATCGAAAACTGAAGGGTTTCACACAGGAAAGCTTCGCAAAAGAGCTTGGCGTATCGGTTTCGATAGTAGGCGAAATTGAACGTGGCAACAGGATGCCTGATGACCGCCTGATTGTCAAAATAGCAGAATTCCTGGATATCGGATTAGAAGAACTAACCCCGCAGTAAGGTTTTAATATATTTTTAGATAATAAAAGAAGGGGGGAATATCATGCTTAAGATTGGCGATATTGAAATGAAAAACCAGGTCGTGCTTGCGCCTATGGCTGGCATCTGCAACTCAGCGTTCCGCCTGACGGTAAAAGAATTCGGAGCCGGACTTGTTTGTGCCGAAATGGTCAGCGATAAAGGCATTGTTCTTCAAAACAATAGAACTCTCGACATGTTATATATAGATGAACGTGAAAAGCCGCTGAGCCTCCAAATTTTCGGCGGCGAAAAGGATACGCTTGTGAAGGCCGCGCAGTATGTGGACAAGAACACGAATGCCGATATCATTGATATCAACATGGGCTGCCCAGTGCCGAAGATCACGAAATGTGATGCGGGTGCGAAATGGCTGCTTGATCCTAATAAGATTTATGAGATGGTTTCTGCTGTAGTAGATGCAGTTGATAAGCCGGTTACAGTTAAAATGCGCATGGGCTGGGATGAGGATCACATTTTTGCCATCCAGAATGCACAGGCTGTAGAACGTGCAGGCGGCAAGGCAGTCGCACTTCATGGCCGTACACGTGTACAGATGTATGAAGGAAAAGCGAACTGGGATATCATCCGTGACGTGAAGCAGGCTGTCAACATTCCGGTAATCGGCAACGGAGACGTCGAGACACCACAGGATGCAAAAAGAATGCTTGAAGAGACAGGTGTAGACGGAGTCATGATTGGCCGCGCCGCACTCGGAAATCCATGGATGATCTACCGTACGGTGAAATACCTGGAGACAGGTGAATTGATGGGAGAACCGACTGCTCGTGAGAAAATCGACGTAAGCATCCTTCACCTTGACCGCCTGATCGCATTGAAAAACGAAAATGTTGCTGTCCGCGAAATGCGCAAGCACGCTGCATGGTACCTTAAAGGCATCCGCGGCAACGCAATAGTCCGAAATGGAATCATTGAATGCAGCACAAGAGACCAGCTTGTCGATTTGTTGACAAACTTCGCTGATGAAGTTGAGGCGAACGAGGAAAAGGCGCATCAGGCTGGATAAAAATTGACATTGAATGCGACATTTCCTATAATACTTTTATTAATGTAACTGCCAGTCGTAAAACTGGCAGTTTTTATTCTATTTGGCGGTTTTTTTGCGCTAAAAAGCGTAATTCAGAGATTTTTAATGTCTGAACACGATAGTTTGTGTAAAATAATAAAAGTATCCACCAAACATACTTAGGATTACATAATAAATTTATTTATATATTGGAGTGAAAACGACATGAGTCATGAAGAATTGAATGACCAGCTCAGAGTCAGACGGGAAAAGATGAATTCATTGCGTGAAAAAGGCATGGATCCATTCGGTAAGCGTTTCGAACGGACTCACCTGACTGGAGAACTGACCAGCGAATATGGTGAATTGGAAAAAGAAGAAATCGAAACAAAGAATGTTTCTGTTAAAATAGCAGGACGGATCATGACGAAGCGCGGCAAAGGAAAAGCGGGATTCGCGCACATCCAGGATCTTGAAGGACAAATCCAGATTTATGTTCGCCAGGATGCAGTAGGAGAAGAACAATATGAGGTTTTCGATACAGCTGACCTTGGAGATCTCATCGGTGTAGAAGGAACTCTGTTCAAAACGAAAGTGGGCGAGCTATCGATCAAAGCCCAAAACTTCGTGTTCTTGTCAAAGGCACTTCGTCCGCTTCCTGAAAAGTTCCATGGACTTAAAGATGTCGAGCAGCGATACCGCCAGCGTTATCTTGATTTGATCACAAGCAGCGAGAGCAAGAATACTTTCATTAACCGCAGCCGGATCATCCAGTCAATGCGCCGTTATCTCGATGGACAGGGCTACCTGGAAGTAGAAACGCCATTAATGCATTCAATTGCCGGTGGAGCATCTGCTCGTCCGTTCATCACTCATCATAATGCTCTTGATATGCAGTTATACATGCGAATCGCGATCGAGCTTCACCTAAAGCGCCTGATCGTCGGCGGTTTGGAAAAAGTATATGAAATCGGCCGTGTATTCCGTAATGAAGGGATTTCCACAAGACATAATCCTGAATTTACAATGCTTGAGCTTTATGAAGCATACGCGGATTGGCGTGATATCATGTCTCTTACTGAAAACATGGTCGCCCACATCGCTCAGGATGTTTTGGGCAGAACTACGATCCAGTACGGTGAGTATGAAATCGACCTGAAGCCTGAATGGAAGAGAGTTCACATGGTAGATGCAATCAAGGAATATACTGGTGTCGACTTCTGGCCGCAAATGAGCACTGAAGAAGCTCGCGCCCTGGCTAAGGAGCATGGAGTAGGAATCACTGAGCACATGCAGTATGGCCACATCGTCAATGAATTCTTCGAGCAAAAAGTAGAAGAGCACTTGATCCAGCCGACATTCATCTTCGGCCATCCGGTTGATATTTCTCCTCTTGCTAAAAAGAATGACGAAGACCCTCGCTTTACTGACAGGTTCGAATTATTTATCGTTGCAAGGGAACATGCGAATGCATTCACCGAGCTGAACGATCCGATCGACCAAAGAGAGCGTTTTGAAGCTCAATTAAAAGAAAAAGAACAAGGAAACGATGAAGCACACGAAATGGATGATGATTTCATCGAAGCACTCGAATACGGAATGCCTCCAACAGGGGGTCTGGGTATCGGGATCGACCGATTGGTCATGCTTCTGACAAATTCACCATCCATCAGGGATGTTCTGTTATTCCCATTGATGCGCCACCGTTAATATAAGTGTAGAGAGAAGGGCAAAGCGGCTAAACCGTTTTGCCCTTCTTTAATATTATTCACCGAATAGGATAGGATTGGGTGAAAAATTGATAGGAAGCATTCATTCTTATAGAAAGCAGATCAAAAACAATAGTTATTCTCCGCCGGATTTGGACACAGAAATATGAATTATCTTTCTTTTGTTTTCGTAAATAAAATTCATAAAAACCTGTTGCTATTGGAATATAAAGATGCTATATTTATATCTGTTGCTACGAGCTACTTAGTCAGCAACAAAGAAATAAAAAAACTTATTGACATCGGGTTTTGAACCTGATAATATATAAGAGTTGCTTCTAACGGAGCAGCAAAACAAATTGCTCTTTGAAAACTAAACAAACAAGCGTCAACAAACAATAATATTCTTGCTTCTATTATAGAAGACAAGAGCCAACGTTTTATTTTATGAGCTAACTCATAACTCTTTCTTGGAGAGTTTGATCCTGGCTCAGGACGAACGCTGGCGGCGTGCCTAATACATGCAAGTCGAGCGGATCTTCATTAGCTTGCTTTTGAAGATCAGCGGCGGACGGGTGAGTAACACGTGGGCAACCTGCCTGTAAGACTGGGATAACTTCGGGAAACCGGAGCTAATACCGGATAATCCTTTCCCTTACATGAGGGAAAGCTGAAAGACGGTTTCGGCTGTCACTTACAGATGGGCCCGCGGCGCATTAGCTAGTTGGTGAGGTAACGGCTCACCAAGGCGACGATGCGTAGCCGACCTGAGAGGGTGATCGGCCACACTGGGACTGAGACACGGCCCAGACTCCTACGGGAGGCAGCAGTAGGGAATCTTCCGCAATGGACGAAAGTCTGACGGAGCAACGCCGCGTGAGCGATGAAGGCCTTCGGGTCGTAAAGCTCTGTTGTCAGGGAAGAACAAGTATCGGAGTAACTGCCGGTACCTTGACGGTACCTGACCAGAAAGCCACGGCTAACTACGTGCCAGCAGCCGCGGTAATACGTAGGTGGCAAGCGTTGTCCGGAATTATTGGGCGTAAAGCGCGCGCAGGCGGTCCTTTAAGTCTGATGTGAAAGCCCACGGCTCAACCGTGGAGGGTCATTGGAAACTGGGGGACTTGAGTGCAGAAGAGGAGAGCGGAATTCCACGTGTAGCGGTGAAATGCGTAGAGATGTGGAGGAACACCAGTGGCGAAGGCGGCTCTCTGGTCTGTAACTGACGCTGAGGCGCGAAAGCGTGGGGAGCGAACAGGATTAGATACCCTGGTAGTCCACGCCGTAAACGATGAGTGCTAAGTGTTAGAGGGTTTCCGCCCTTTAGTGCTGCAGCAAACGCATTAAGCACTCCGCCTGGGGAGTACGGCCGCAAGGCTGAAACTCAAAGGAATTGACGGGGGCCCGCACAAGCGGTGGAGCATGTGGTTTAATTCGAAGCAACGCGAAGAACCTTACCAGGTCTTGACATCCTCTGACAACCCTAGAGATAGGGCGTTCCCCTTCGGGGGACAGAGTGACAGGTGGTGCATGGTTGTCGTCAGCTCGTGTCGTGAGATGTTGGGTTAAGTCCCGCAACGAGCGCAACCCTTGATCTTAGTTGCCAGCATTCAGTTGGGCACTCTAAGGTGACTGCCGGTGACAAACCGGAGGAAGGTGGGGATGACGTCAAATCATCATGCCCCTTATGACCTGGGCTACACACGTGCTACAATGGATGGAACAAAGGGTCGCGAAGCCGCGAGGTCGAGCCAATCCCATAAAACCATTCTCAGTTCGGATTGCAGGCTGCAACTCGCCTGCATGAAGCCGGAATCGCTAGTAATCGCGGATCAGCATGCCGCGGTGAATACGTTCCCGGGCCTTGTACACACCGCCCGTCACACCACGAGAGTTTGTAACACCCGAAGTCGGTGGGGTAACCTTTTGGAGCCAGCCGCCTAAGGTGGGACAGATGATTGGGGTGAAGTCGTAACAAGGTAGCCGTATCGGAAGGTGCGGCTGGATCACCTCCTTTCTAAGGATATTGCCTAAGGGCAATCGGAATGCGAACCTACGGTTCGTACTGTTGACCAGCTTGTTTGTTTAGTTTTGAGGGAGCAAGTGCCTCAAGACTTTTTTGTTCCTTGAAAACTAGATAATCGTAAGTAAGAAGAACCAAGAAAAACCGAGTGATCGCCATTTTAGTTTTCTCTCTATTCAATTAGAGAAATGACCTTTTAGGTTAAGTTAGAAAGGGCGCACGGTGGATGCCTTGGCACTAGGAGCCGATGAAGGACGGGACTAACACCGATATGCTTCGGGGAGCTGTAAGTAAGCTTTGATCCGGAGATTTCCGAATGGGGAAACCCACTGTTCGTAATGGAACAGTATCTTTACCTGAATACATAGGGTATTGAAGGCAGACCCGGGGAACTGAAACATCTAAGTACCCGGAGGAAGAGAAAGCAAACGCGATTCCCTGAGTAGCGGCGAGCGAAACGGGACATAGCCCAAACCAAGAGGCTTGCCTCTTGGGGTTGTAGGACACTCTACATGGAGTTACAAAGGAACGGGGTAGATGAAGTGGTCTGGAAAGGCCCGTCAGAGAAGGTAAAAACCCTGTAGTTGAAACTTCGTTCCCTCCTGAGTGGATCCTGAGTACGGCGGGACACGAGAAATCCCGTCGGAAGCTGGGAGGACCATCTCCCAAGGCTAAATACTCCCTAGTGACCGATAGTGAACCAGTACCGTGAGGGAAAGGTGAAAAGCACCCCGGAAGGGGAGTGAAAGAGATCCTGAAACCGTGTGCCTACAAGTAGTCAGAGCCCGTTCATGGGTGATGGCGTGCCTTTTGTAGAATGAACCGGCGAGTTACGATTACATGCAAGGTTAAGTTGAAGAGACGGAGCCGCAGCGAAAGCGAGTCTGAATAGGGCGAATGAGTATGTGGTCGTAGACCCGAAACCAGGTGATCTACCCATGTCCAGGGTGAAGGTTGGGTAACACCAACTGGAGGCCCGAACCCACGCACGTTGAAAAGTGCGGGGATGAGGTGTGGGTAGCGGAGAAATTCCAATCGAACTTGGAGATAGCTGGTTCTCTCCGAAATAGCTTTAGGGCTAGCCTCACGTTGTAAGAGTCTTGGAGGTAGAGCACTGTTTGGACTAGGGGCCCTCATCGGGTTACCGAATTCAGACAAACTCCGAATGCCAAAGACTTATCCGTGGGAGTCAGACTGCGAGTGATAAGATCCGTAGTCAAAAGGGAAACAGCCCAGACCACCAGCTAAGGTCCCAAAGTATACGTTAAGTGGAAAAGGATGTGGAGTTGCTTAGACAACCAGGATGTTGGCTTAGAAGCAGCCACCATTTAAAGAGTGCGTAATAGCTCACTGGTCGAGTGACTCTGCGCCGAAAATGTATCGGGGCTAAACGTATCACCGAAGCTGTGGATTGACATCTTAGATGTCAGTGGTAGGAGAGCGTTCTAAGGGCGTTGAAGCTAGACCGTAAGGACTGGTGGAGCGCTTAGAAGTGAGAATGCCGGTATGAGTAGCGAAAGATGGGTGAGAATCCCATCCACCGAATGCCTAAGGTTTCCTGAGGAAGGCTCGTCCTCTCAGGGTTAGTCGGGACCTAAGCCGAGGCCGAAAGGCGTAGGCGATGGACAACAGGTTGATATTCCTGTACCACCTCTTTATCGTTTGAGCGACGGGGGGACGCAGGAGGATAGGGTAAGCGCGCTGTTGGATATGCGCGTCTAAGCAGTTAGGCTGCAAGTGAGGTAAATCCCGCTTGCGTGAAGGCTGAGCTGTGACAGCGAGGGAAATTTAGTACCGAAGTTCCTGATTCCACACTGCCAAGAAAAGCCTCTAGCGAGATAAATGGTGCCCGTACCGCAAACCGACACAGGTAGGCGAGGAGAGAATCCTAAGGTGAGCGAGAGAACTCTCGTTAAGGAACTCGGCAAAATGACCCCGTAACTTCGGGAGAAGGGGTGCTCATTTGGGTGAATAGCCCGGATGAGCCGCAGTGAATAGGCCCAGGCGACTGTTTAGCAAAAACACAGGTCTCTGCGAAGCCGCAAGGCGAAGTATAGGGGCTGACGCCTGCCCGGTGCTGGAAGGTTAAGAGGAGGGGTTAGCTCACGCGAAGCTCTGAATCGAAGCCCCAGTAAACGGCGGCCGTAACTATAACGGTCCTAAGGTAGCGAAATTCCTTGTCGGGTAAGTTCCGACCCGCACGAAAGGCGTAACGATCTGGGCACTGTCTCAACGAGAGACTCGGTGAAATTATAGTACCTGTGAAGATGCAGGTTACCCGCGACAGGACGGAAAGACCCCGTGGAGCTTTACTGTAGCCTGATATTGAATTTTGGTACAGCTTGTACAGGATAGGTAGGAGCCTGAGAAACCGGAGCGCCAGCTTCGGTGGAGGCGTCGGTGGGATACTACCCTGGCTGTATTGAAATTCTAACCCGCGCCCCTGATCGGGGCGGGAGACAGTGTCAGGTGGGCAGTTTGACTGGGGCGGTCGCCTCCTAAAGAGTAACGGAGGCGCCCAAAGGTTCCCTCAGAATGGTTGGAAATCATTCGCAGAGTGTAAAGGCACAAGGGAGCTTGACTGCGAGACCTACAAGTCGAGCAGGGACGAAAGTCGGGCTTAGTGATCCGGTGGTTCCGCATGGAAGGGCCATCGCTCAACGGATAAAAGCTACCCCGGGGATAACAGGCTTATCTCCCCCAAGAGTCCACATCGACGGGGAGGTTTGGCACCTCGATGTCGGCTCATCGCATCCTGGGGCTGTAGTCGGTCCCAAGGGTTGGGCTGTTCGCCCATTAAAGCGGTACGCGAGCTGGGTTCAGAACGTCGTGAGACAGTTCGGTCCCTATCCGTCGTGGGCGCAGGAAATTTGAGAGGAGCTGTCCTTAGTACGAGAGGACCGGGATGGACGCACCGCTGGTGTACCAGTTGTCTTGCCAAAGGCATCGCTGGGTAGCTATGTGCGGACGGGATAAGTGCTGAAAGCATCTAAGCATGAAGCCCCCCTCAAGATGAGATTTCCCATAGCGCAAGCTAGTAAGAACCCTGAAAGATGATCAGGTTGATAGGTCAGAGGTGGAAGCGCGGTGACGTGTGGAGCTGACTGATACTAATCGTTCGAGGACTTAACCAAATAGATCATTCGTTCTTCTTGAATTCTTCTTACAACATTATCTAGTTTTGAGGGAATAAAACCTCAAACCAAATAGTCTGGTGGCGATGGCGAGAAGGTCACACCCGTTCCCATACCGAACACGGAAGTTAAGCTTCTCAGCGCCGATGGTAGTTGGGGGTTTCCCCCTGTGAGAGTAGGACGCCGCCGGGCATATATATGGAGGATTAGCTCAGCTGGGAGAGCATCTGCCTTACAAGCAGAGGGTCGGCGGTTCGATCCCGTCATCCTCCACCATAATAATTTCAGATAGTGAAATATTCTACATTATATGCCGGTGTAGCTCAATTGGTAGAGCAACTGACTTGTAATCAGTAGGTTGGGGGTTCAAGTCCTCTCGCCGGCACCATGCTTCTTGCTTCTCTGATCAGCATCAGCGGAAGCATGCGAGAAATCCCGGAGGGATTTTGAGCAGAGAAACTTTTTATCGAAGCTAATCTTTGTACGAGCCATTAGCTCAGTCGGTAGAGCATCTGACTTTTAATCAGAGGGTCGAAGGTTCGAGTCCTTCATGGCTCACCATAGTTTTTTCGCGCTGGCGAAAATGACTTAATATTAATATGCGGGTGTGGCGGAATTGGCAGACGCACCAGACTTAGGATCTGGCGCCGCAAGGCGTGGGGGTTCGACTCCCTTCACCCGCACCATTTTTTCAAACAAATCAATAAAATATGCGGAAGTAGTTCAGTGGTAGAATACAACCTTGCCAAGGTTGGGGTCGCGGGTTCGAATCCCGTCTTCCGCTCCATTTTTAGCCGGGGTGGCGGAACTGGCAGACGCACAGGACTTAAAATCCTGCGGTAGGTGACTACCGTACCGGTTCGATTCCGGTCCTCGGCACCAAGTTAGCTAAAAAAAACAAATATGCGCCCGTAGCTCAATTGGATAGAGCGTCTGACTACGGATCAGAAGGTTATGGGTTCGACTCCTTTCGGGCGCGCCATTATTTTTCTCAATATATCGGGGAGTAGCTCAGCTTGGTAGAGCACTTGGTTTGGGACCAAGGGGTCGCAGGTTCGAATCCTGTCTTCCCGACCATTCACTTACTTTAATATGGGGCCTTAGCTCAGCTGGGAGAGCGCCTGCCTTGCACGCAGGAGGTCAGCGGTTCGATCCCGCTAGGCTCCACCAAAAAAAACATTTGACCTTTTTGATTCATCATGTTAGTATGTTAAAGCTGACCTGTTGATACGGTCAAAGAATTGCTCTTTGAAAACTAAACAAACAAGCGTCAACAAACAATAATATTCTTGCTTCTATTATAGAAGACAAGAGCCAACGTTTTATTTTATGAGCTAACTCATAACTCTTTCTTGGAGAGTTTGATCCTGGCTCAGGACGAACGCTGGCGGCGTGCCTAATACATGCAAGTCGAGCGGATCTTCATTAGCTTGCTTTTGAAGATCAGCGGCGGACGGGTGAGTAACACGTGGGCAACCTGCCTGTAAGACTGGGATAACTTCGGGAAACCGGAGCTAATACCGGATAATCCTTTCCCTTACATGAGGGAAAGCTGAAAGACGGTTTCGGCTGTCACTTACAGATGGGCCCGCGGCGCATTAGCTAGTTGGTGAGGTAACGGCTCACCAAGGCGACGATGCGTAGCCGACCTGAGAGGGTGATCGGCCACACTGGGACTGAGACACGGCCCAGACTCCTACGGGAGGCAGCAGTAGGGAATCTTCCGCAATGGACGAAAGTCTGACGGAGCAACGCCGCGTGAGCGATGAAGGCCTTCGGGTCGTAAAGCTCTGTTGTCAGGGAAGAACAAGTATCGGAGTAACTGCCGGTACCTTGACGGTACCTGACCAGAAAGCCACGGCTAACTACGTGCCAGCAGCCGCGGTAATACGTAGGTGGCAAGCGTTGTCCGGAATTATTGGGCGTAAAGCGCGCGCAGGCGGTCCTTTAAGTCTGATGTGAAAGCCCACGGCTCAACCGTGGAGGGTCATTGGAAACTGGGGGACTTGAGTGCAGAAGAGGAGAGCGGAATTCCACGTGTAGCGGTGAAATGCGTAGAGATGTGGAGGAACACCAGTGGCGAAGGCGGCTCTCTGGTCTGTAACTGACGCTGAGGCGCGAAAGCGTGGGGAGCGAACAGGATTAGATACCCTGGTAGTCCACGCCGTAAACGATGAGTGCTAAGTGTTAGAGGGTTTCCGCCCTTTAGTGCTGCAGCAAACGCATTAAGCACTCCGCCTGGGGAGTACGGCCGCAAGGCTGAAACTCAAAGGAATTGACGGGGGCCCGCACAAGCGGTGGAGCATGTGGTTTAATTCGAAGCAACGCGAAGAACCTTACCAGGTCTTGACATCCTCTGACAACCCTAGAGATAGGGCGTTCCCCTTCGGGGGACAGAGTGACAGGTGGTGCATGGTTGTCGTCAGCTCGTGTCGTGAGATGTTGGGTTAAGTCCCGCAACGAGCGCAACCCTTGATCTTAGTTGCCAGCATTCAGTTGGGCACTCTAAGGTGACTGCCGGTGACAAACCGGAGGAAGGTGGGGATGACGTCAAATCATCATGCCCCTTATGACCTGGGCTACACACGTGCTACAATGGATGGAACAAAGGGTCGCGAAGCCGCGAGGTCGAGCCAATCCCATAAAACCATTCTCAGTTCGGATTGCAGGCTGCAACTCGCCTGCATGAAGCCGGAATCGCTAGTAATCGCGGATCAGCATGCCGCGGTGAATACGTTCCCGGGCCTTGTACACACCGCCCGTCACACCACGAGAGTTTGTAACACCCGAAGTCGGTGGGGTAACCTTTTGGAGCCAGCCGCCTAAGGTGGGACAGATGATTGGGGTGAAGTCGTAACAAGGTAGCCGTATCGGAAGGTGCGGCTGGATCACCTCCTTTCTAAGGATATTGCCTAAGGGCAATCGGAATGCGAACCTACGGTTCGTACTGTTGACCAGCTTGTTTGTTTAGTTTTGAGGGAGCAAGTGCCTCAAGACTTTTTTGTTCCTTGAAAACTAGATAATCGTAAGTAAGAAGAACCAAGAAAAACCGAGTGATCGCCATTTTAGTTTTCTCTCTATTCAATTAGAGAAATGACCTTTTAGGTTAAGTTAGAAAGGGCGCACGGTGGATGCCTTGGCACTAGGAGCCGATGAAGGACGGGACTAACACCGATATGCTTCGGGGAGCTGTAAGTAAGCTTTGATCCGGAGATTTCCGAATGGGGAAACCCACTGTTCGTAATGGAACAGTATCTTTACCTGAATACATAGGGTATTGAAGGCAGACCCGGGGAACTGAAACATCTAAGTACCCGGAGGAAGAGAAAGCAAACGCGATTCCCTGAGTAGCGGCGAGCGAAACGGGACATAGCCCAAACCAAGAGGCTTGCCTCTTGGGGTTGTAGGACACTCTACATGGAGTTACAAAGGAACGGGGTAGATGAAGTGGTCTGGAAAGGCCCGTCAGAGAAGGTAAAAACCCTGTAGTTGAAACTTCGTTCCCTCCTGAGTGGATCCTGAGTACGGCGGGACACGAGAAATCCCGTCGGAAGCTGGGAGGACCATCTCCCAAGGCTAAATACTCCCTAGTGACCGATAGTGAACCAGTACCGTGAGGGAAAGGTGAAAAGCACCCCGGAAGGGGAGTGAAAGAGATCCTGAAACCGTGTGCCTACAAGTAGTCAGAGCCCGTTCATGGGTGATGGCGTGCCTTTTGTAGAATGAACCGGCGAGTTACGATTACATGCAAGGTTAAGTTGAAGAGACGGAGCCGCAGCGAAAGCGAGTCTGAATAGGGCGAATGAGTATGTGGTCGTAGACCCGAAACCAGGTGATCTACCCATGTCCAGGGTGAAGGTTGGGTAACACCAACTGGAGGCCCGAACCCACGCACGTTGAAAAGTGCGGGGATGAGGTGTGGGTAGCGGAGAAATTCCAATCGAACTTGGAGATAGCTGGTTCTCTCCGAAATAGCTTTAGGGCTAGCCTCACGTTGTAAGAGTCTTGGAGGTAGAGCACTGTTTGGACTAGGGGCCCTCATCGGGTTACCGAATTCAGACAAACTCCGAATGCCAAAGACTTATCCGTGGGAGTCAGACTGCGAGTGATAAGATCCGTAGTCAAAAGGGAAACAGCCCAGACCACCAGCTAAGGTCCCAAAGTATACGTTAAGTGGAAAAGGATGTGGAGTTGCTTAGACAACCAGGATGTTGGCTTAGAAGCAGCCACCATTTAAAGAGTGCGTAATAGCTCACTGGTCGAGTGACTCTGCGCCGAAAATGTACCGGGGCTAAACGTATCACCGAAGCTGTGGATTGACATCTTAGATGTCAGTGGTAGGAGAGCGTTCTAAGGGCGTTGAAGCTAGACCGTAAGGACTGGTGGAGCGCTTAGAAGTGAGAATGCCGGTATGAGTAGCGAAAGATGGGTGAGAATCCCATCCACCGAATGCCTAAGGTTTCCTGAGGAAGGCTCGTCCTCTCAGGGTTAGTCGGGACCTAAGCCGAGGCCGAAAGGCGTAGGCGATGGACAACAGGTTGATATTCCTGTACCACCTCTTTATCGTTTGAGCGACGGGGGGACGCAGGAGGATAGGGTAAGCGCGCTGTTGGATATGCGCGTCTAAGCAGTTAGGCTGCAAGTGAGGCAAATCCCGCTTGCGTGAAGGCTGAGCTGTGACAGCGAGGGAAATTTAGTACCGAAGTTCCTGATTCCACACTGCCAAGAAAAGCCTCTAGCGAGATAAATGGTGCCCGTACCGCAAACCGACACAGGTAGGCGAGGAGAGAATCCTAAGGTGAGCGAGAGAACTCTCGTTAAGGAACTCGGCAAAATGACCCCGTAACTTCGGGAGAAGGGGTGCTCATTTGGGTGAATAGCCCGGATGAGCCGCAGTGAATAGGCCCAGGCGACTGTTTAGCAAAAACACAGGTCTCTGCGAAGCCGCAAGGCGAAGTATAGGGGCTGACGCCTGCCCGGTGCTGGAAGGTTAAGAGGAGGGGTTAGCTCACGCGAAGCTCTGAATCGAAGCCCCAGTAAACGGCGGCCGTAACTATAACGGTCCTAAGGTAGCGAAATTCCTTGTCGGGTAAGTTCCGACCCGCACGAAAGGCGTAACGATCTGGGCACTGTCTCAACGAGAGACTCGGTGAAATTATAGTACCTGTGAAGATGCAGGTTACCCGCGACAGGACGGAAAGACCCCGTGGAGCTTTACTGTAGCCTGATATTGAATTTTGGTACAGCTTGTACAGGATAGGTAGGAGCCTGAGAAACCGGAGCGCCAGCTTCGGTGGAGGCGTCGGTGGGATACTACCCTGGCTGTATTGAAATTCTAACCCGCGCCCCTGATCGGGGCGGGAGACAGTGTCAGGTGGGCAGTTTGACTGGGGCGGTCGCCTCCTAAAGAGTAACGGAGGCGCCCAAAGGTTCCCTCAGAATGGTTGGAAATCATTCGCAGAGTGTAAAGGCACAAGGGAGCTTGACTGCGAGACCTACAAGTCGAGCAGGGACGAAAGTCGGGCTTAGTGATCCGGTGGTTCCGCATGGAAGGGCCATCGCTCAACGGATAAAAGCTACCCCGGGGATAACAGGCTTATCTCCCCCAAGAGTCCACATCGACGGGGAGGTTTGGCACCTCGATGTCGGCTCATCGCATCCTGGGGCTGTAGTCGGTCCCAAGGGTTGGGCTGTTCGCCCATTAAAGCGGTACGCGAGCTGGGTTCAGAACGTCGTGAGACAGTTCGGTCCCTATCCGTCGTGGGCGCAGGAAATTTGAGAGGAGCTGTCCTTAGTACGAGAGGACCGGGATGGACGCACCGCTGGTGTACCAGTTGTCTTGCCAAAGGCATCGCTGGGTAGCTATGTGCGGACGGGATAAGTGCTGAAAGCATCTAAGCATGAAGCCCCCCTCAAGATGAGATTTCCCATAGCGCAAGCTAGTAAGAACCCTGAAAGATGATCAGGTTGATAGGTCAGAGGTGGAAGCGCGGTGACGTGTGGAGCTGACTGATACTAATCGTTCGAGGACTTAACCAAATAGATCATTCGTTCTTCTTGAATTCTTCTTACACATTATCTAGTTTTGAGGGAATAAAGCTTTTTGCGAAGCAAAATAGCAAAACCTCAAACCAAATAGTCTGGTGGCGATGGCGAGAAGGTCACACCCGTTCCCATACCGAACACGGAAGTTAAGCTTCTCAGCGCCGATGGTAGTTGGGGGTTTCCCCCTGTGAGAGTAGGACGCCGCCGGGCACACGAAAGAACAGCTGTAATGGCTGTTCTTTTTTGTGTCTTTTTTTGCATTAGAAAAACGAAACCTCTTAAAAAGTACAGGAATATATTATTCTTTGCGCTATCTCAATTGAATCTCACTTTTTCTAACTAATCTCCCAACCAATAATCAAGAAAATGAAAATCACCATAAAAACGTCTCCATGCAAACAATCTTTTGGTTTCGTACTTTGCTTATATTGGCGATAAATGAAATATATCGACCAGATTTTGCATTATATCAGCGAAATTATAATTTTATCGACCACATTTTAAGATATATCGATCATAATTCCAGATATATCGACCACTTGCATCCAGGCACTAATCACCACATTCGCCCATATAATAAGTCATCCAGCCCAAATGAAAAAAATACCTAACATCAATTCATTAGAAGTTTCCACCTAAATTAAAATGGGTATAATAACCAACAACACCCCTAATTGTTATGTTTTGGCATACATAATTTTGGCGAAAATAATTCTGGATGCATTAATTGCATCGAAAAAAATTTTTTTGTATAATTAATGTCAAATATAGTCAAAGTCAGATAGGGGGAGGTTTAGTGAGGAATATATCGGACATCATTGAAAATTACCTCAAGCATGTTTTGGAAATGAGCGATAAGGAGATCGTTGAAATCAAGCGAAGTGAAATCGCCGATAAATTTCAATGCGTACCATCCCAGATCAACTATGTCATTAATACGAGGTTCACGATTGAACGAGGATATCTTGTTGAGAGCAAGCGGGGTGGCGGCGGTTATATCCGTATCATCAAAGTCCAGACTTATGACCATGCGCACCTGATTGATGATCTACTGTCTTTGATTCAAACACGGATTTCGCAAAGCAGCGCTGAAGATGTCATTTACCGCATTGTCGAGGAGGACGTTGTCACGGACAGGGAAGCGAAGATCATGCTTAGTGTACTTGACAGGTCAATCCTGTACATTGAACTTCCGCAGCGCGATGAGTTGCGTGCGAGGATGTTGAAGGCGATGCTGATGGCGTTGAAATTTAAATAAGCAAAGTAGATAAAGAGGTGAGGGCATGATCTGCCAAGAATGTAATCAAAGGCCGGCAACGCTGCACTTCACGAATTTTTCAAACGGCGAAAAAATGGAAATGCATTTGTGTGAAAAATGCGCACAAGAAAAAGGCGACATGTTTATGATGAACAACGGACCTGGTTTTTCGATCAATAGCTTGCTTGCCGGATTGTTGAATATGGAATCTGCTTTTCCGGAGCAGAAAAAGGAAGCTTTACAAACTGAACAGGTCCTTCAATGCCCGCAGTGTTCCATGACGTTTCCACAGTTTGTGAAAGTAGGAAGGTTTGGCTGTGCAACTTGCTATGATGCATTCCGCGGCCAGTTGAATCCCATTGTAAGGAGGCTCCATAGCGGTAATTTCACGCATATTGGAAAGATTCCTAAGAGAATTGGCGGAGATCTTCAATTAAGGAAGACGATTGATGATTTAAAGCAAACTCTGAGAAGTTTAATTTCCCAGGAGGAGTTTGAGAAGGCTGCAGAGACCAGGGACCAGATCAGGGGACTGGAAAAGAAATTATCAGAGAAGCAAGAGGGAGGGGAGTAGCCTTGTCATTGGAGAAGTTCATCAGTCAGGCTGTAAGCTCCTGGATGAGTGATGATGGTCCTGATTCTGATATCGTCCTCAGCTCTCGCATCCGGTTCGCACGGAATCTGGATGAATATAATTTTCCGACTCTGTTCACAAATGGAGAGGCTGAGGCTGTCATTGGCACGATTATGGAGCGTGCCGAAAACACATCCATACCTAAATTTGGGCAGCTGGAACTGATAAAGATGGATGAAATCCCGCCACTGCAAAAACGGGTACTTGTTGAGAAACATTTAATAAGTCCCAATCTAGCTGAAAACTCGATCCATGGCGCAGTCCTTTTAACTGATAATGAAGAGATCAGCATCATGATCAATGAGGAGGACCATGTCAGGATACAATGCTTGTTCCCGGGATTCCAGCTCAGTGAAGCTTTGAAGGCTGCCAATGAAATTGATGACTGGCTTGAGGAATATGTCAATTATGCGTTTGATGAGAAGTTCGGCTATTTGACCAGCTGTCCCACGAATGCAGGAACGGGGTTACGGGCATCGGTGATGATGCACCTCCCCGGACTCGTACTGACACAGCAGATGAACCGGATTGTGCCAGCGATTAACCAGCTTGGTTTAGTGGTAAGAGGGATATACGGCGAAGGCAGTGAGGCACTCGGTAATATTTTTCAAATATCCAACCAGATAACGCTTGGCAAATCAGAAGAGGATATTGTTGAAGATTTGAAGAGTGTAGTAAACCAGATAATATCTCAGGAAAGGTCAGCTCGTGAAGCATTAGCGAAGACTTCGAACATACAATTAGAAGACAGAGTGTTTCGTTCATACGGAATACTTGCCAACAGCAGGATCATCGAGACGAAAGAAGCTGCGCGTTGTTTGTCCGATCTAAGACTTGGGATAGATATGGGTTTTATAAAAGATATTTCAAAATCAATATTGAATGAACTGATGATTTTAACTCAACCAGGTTTTTTGCAGCAGTATGCGGGCGGACCGCTAAGGCCGAATGAGAGGGATATCCGCAGAGCTGCTTTTATAAGAGAACGATTGAACATGGAATCAAAAGAAGAGTCAGGAGGATGATCTTATGATGTTTGGACGATTTACAGAGAGAGCACAAAAAGTATTGGCACTCGCACAGGAAGAGGCGATCCGCCTCGGACATAACAATATCGGTACAGAACACATCTTACTTGGCCTTGTACGTGAAGGAGAAGGCATTGCAGCGAAGGCACTATACGGTTTGGGACTGGGAGCAGAGAAAATCCAGAAGGAAGTGGAGAACCTGATTGGCCGCGGCCAGGAAACGTCCCAGACAATCCATTATACGCCAAGGGCAAAAAAGGTCATCGAGCTTTCCATGGATGAAGCGAGGAAATTGGGCCACTCTTATGTGGGCACAGAACATATCCTTCTTGGCTTGATCCGTGAGGGTGAGGGCGTAGCTGCAAGAGTCCTTAACAACCTTGGAGTCAGCCTGAACAAAGCACGCCAGCAGGTTCTGCAGCTTTTAGGAAGCAATGAAACTTCAGGACATCAAGGAGGCGGTGCGGCCAATGCTAATACTCCGACACTTGATAGCCTTGCAAGGGACCTGACGGCAATTGCAAGGGAAGGAAGCCTTGATCCGGTCATCGGCCGCAGCAAGGAAATCCAGCGTGTGATTGAAGTACTTAGCCGCCGCACAAAGAACAACCCAGTATTGATCGGGGAGCCTGGTGTTGGTAAAACGGCGATTGCTGAAGGATTGGCACAGCAGATCGTGAATAATGAAGTACCGGAAATCCTTCGGGATAAACGTGTCATGACGCTTGATATGGGAACAGTTGTTGCGGGTACCAAATACCGCGGTGAATTTGAGGACCGGCTGAAAAAGGTAATGGATGAAATTCGCCAGGCAGGAAATATCATTCTTTTCATCGATGAGCTTCATACATTGATTGGTGCAGGTGGAGCTGAGGGTGCGATTGACGCTTCCAATATCCTGAAGCCGTCACTTGCCCGCGGAGAGCTTCAATGTATCGGGGCAACAACATTGGATGAGTATCGCAAATACATTGAGAAAGATGCTGCATTAGAAAGGCGCTTCCAGCCGATTACAGTGGATGAGCCGACTGCAGAGGAATCCGTTCAAATTTTAAAGGGGCTTCGTGACCGCTATGAAGCTCACCACAGAGTGTCGATTACGGATGCAGCGATTGAAGCTGCGGTAAAATTATCAGACCGCTATATCTCAGACCGTTTCCTTCCCGATAAAGCGATTGACTTGATTGATGAAGCTGGTTCGAAGGTGCGTCTGCGTTCCTATACAACTCCGCCGAACCTTAAAGAGCTTGAGGTGAAGCTTGAGGAAGTGCGCAAGGAAAAGGATGCTTCCGTACAAAGCCAGGAATTTGAAAAGGCTGCATCTTTGAGAGACACTGAACAGCGCCTGCGTGAGCAGCTTGAAAATACGAAGAAAACGTGGAAAGAAAAACAGGGCCAGGAAAACAGCGAAGTTACTGTGGAAGACATTGCAAATGTTGTCTCCAGCTGGACGAATATCCCTGTTTCGAAACTGGCACAGACTGAAACGGATAAGCTGTTGAACCTTGAACAGCTCCTTCATTCACGTGTCATTGGCCAGGAAGAAGCTGTCAAGGCGGTTGCCAAGGCAGTAAGGCGTGCGCGTGCCGGACTGAAGGATCCTAAGCGCCCGATCGGTTCATTCATTTTCCTTGGACCGACAGGAGTTGGTAAAACCGAATTGGCCAGAGCGCTTGCCGAGTCCATGTTTGGAGATGAAGATGCGATGATCCGCGTCGATATGTCTGAATACATGGAGAAGCATTCGACTTCCCGACTTGTTGGATCTCCTCCAGGATATGTAGGTTATGATGAGGGTGGCCAATTGACTGAAAAAGTCCGCAGAAAGCCATATTCGGTTATCCTGCTTGATGAAATTGAAAAGGCACATCCAGATGTGTTCAATATTTTACTTCAAGTCCTAGAGGATGGCCGTTTGACTGACTCAAAAGGACGTACTGTCGATTTCCGCAATACCATCATGATCCTGACATCAAACGTTGGGGCAGAAGCGTTGAAGCGCAACAAATATGTTGGCTTCAATATCCAGGATGGAGCCCAGGATTACAAAGATATGAAGGGCAAAGTAATGGAGGAGCTTAAGAAGGCGTTCCGTCCAGAGTTCCTTAACCGTATCGATGAAATCATTGTCTTCCATGCTCTTGAAAAGCCGCACCTGAAGGAAATCGTGACATTGATGTCCGATCAGCTGGTGAAACGTTTAAGGGAACAGGAGATCACGCTCGATTTGACAGACGCGGCGAAAGACAAAATTTCCGAGGAAGGCTACGATCCAGAATACGGAGCGCGTCCGTTGCGCAGAGCAATCCAAAAGCATATCGAAGACCAGCTGTCTGAAGAATTGCTTAAAGGAACCGTCCTCACTGGGCAAAACGTCGTCATTGATGTTGAGAATGGCGAGTTTGTCGTCAAGACACCAGAAGGAACAGCAAAGTCCTAATATTGCCAAACACCTAAAATCAAGGGGTATACGTAGTAGATACGTGTACCTCTTTTTTTCTAAAAAAATTTACATAAATTCTTCAGTTGTAAACATTTCTTTTATTGATAGTTTGGCTTTATTATAAAGATAATTACTTTTTTTAAGAGATGCGAGGCTAGAAAAATGGCAAAAAGAAAAACGAAGTTCATGTGCCAGGAATGCGGCTATGAATCACCGAAATGGATGGGGAAATGTCCCGGCTGCGGGCAATGGAACAAGATGGTGGAGGAAGTGGAAAGCACCGGTTCGACAAGAAGGGGAGCTTTTGCAAATACGGGGAATACAGGCGTTGCTGCTAAAGCAACTCCGATCACAACGATTGAAACGATGAGCGAACCGCGCATTACAACGGATTTGAATGAGTTGAACCGCGTGCTTGGAGGCGGTGTTGTAAGGGGGTCGCTAGTACTGATAGGCGGGGACCCTGGTATCGGAAAATCGACACTTTTGCTCCAGGTGTCTTACCAGCTGGCGAAGAAGGCTCATTCTGTCCTTTATATTTCAGGTGAGGAATCAATGAGGCAAACAAAGCTGCGGGCAGACCGACTTGGCGTGACATCAGAAAACCTGCTTGTTTATTCGGAAACAAACTTGCATGAAATCAGCCTGACAATTGAAAATACCAATCCGGATTTTGTCATCGTCGACTCAATCCAGACGATATTCCATCCGGAGGTGACCTCCGCACCGGGAAGTGTATCTCAGGTAAGGGAATGTACAGCGGAGCTTATGAGAATCGCGAAAACAAATGGGATCGCTATTTTTATCGTCGGACATGTCACAAAAGAAGGGTCGATTGCCGGTCCAAGGCTGCTTGAACATATGGTGGACACTGTTCTCTATTTCGAGGGCGAGAGGCACCATACATATCGAATCCTCAGGGCTGTTAAAAACCGTTTCGGATCGACGAATGAAATGGGGATTTTCGAGATGAAGGAAGCCGGACTTGAGGAAGTGGCAAATCCTTCTGAAATCTTTTTGGAAGAACGATCTCAGGGAGCATCAGGTTCGACTGTCGTGGCATCAATGGAAGGCACACGGCCTGTACTGGTCGAAATCCAGGCATTGATTTCGCCGACGAGCTTCGGGAACCCAAGGCGGATGGCTACAGGAATTGACCATAACCGGGTGTCTCTGCTGATGGCAGTGCTTGAAAAACGTGTCGGCCTGCTGCTGGCGAACCAGGATGCTTACTTGAAGGTAGCCGGCGGTGTTAAGTTAGATGAGCCTGCCATCGATTTGGCGGTGGCAGTCAGCATTGCGTCCAGCTTCAGGGATAAACCGACCCGAGCATCTGATTGTATCATTGGCGAGGTTGGCCTGACAGGAGAAGTCAGGCGGGTCTCGAGGATTGAACAACGTGTCCAGGAAGCGGCGAAGCTTGGCTTTGAAAGAATTATTTTACCGGAAAATAACCTGGGCGGATGGACTCCTCCAAGCGGAGTAGAACTGATTGGCGTCTCATCTGTCAGCCATGCACTTAAAGTCACCTTAGGGGGTTGATGGATTGGATCATAAAGAGCTTGAAGAAAAAGGGTTGGGCGAGATCCTTCAGTTTATCGCTCCGGGTACGCCTCTAAGAGATGGAATCGATAATGTCCTCCGGGCCAATACAGGAGGACTGATCGTTTTTGGTTACAATGATAAGGTTAAAAGCCTTGTTGATGGCGGCTTTGAAATCAATTGCAGGTTCAGCCCGAGCTTTTTATATGAACTGGCAAAAATGGATGGTGCGATTATCCTGAATGACACAGGCAGTAAGATATTATTTGCAAATGCCCAGCTTGCACCGGATACTGGCGTTCCATCTACTGAAACAGGGATGAGGCACAGAACGGCGGAGCGGGTGGCGAGGCAGACGAAGGCGCTGGTCATCGCGATTTCCCAGCGCAGGAATGTCATTACCTTGTACCAGGGAAACCTTCGATATGCCTTGAAGGATATCGGTGTCATCTTGACGAAAGCCAATCAGGCGATCCAGACACTTGAAAAATATAAGGTCGTCCTCGGGCAGAGCATTACCAATCTTGGAATTTTGGAATTCGAGGAGCTGGTTACCTATAATGATATTCTCCAGGTCATCCACCGCTTTGAAATGGTGCTTCGAATCAAAACGGAACTGCTCACGTATTTGAGTGAGCTGGGAATGGAAGGGCGGCTCATCCGCCTGCAAATGCAAGAGCTTTTAGCTGAAATGGAAAAGGAAGCACTGCTTGTCATCAAGGATTATTCTGCAGAACCTGATGTGAAGGCAGACCAGGTGATGGCCCGTTTCCAGGAGCTTTCCAAGTCTGGAGTCATCGAGGATTCAACGATTCTAAAATTGCTGGGGCATCATGGTTACGTCCATATGGATGAATTCATCTGTCCTCGAGGGTACAGGATGCTGAATAAGATTCCGCGCCTGCCGATGATCATCATCGAAAATATGATCAAGCGGTACGATAAACTGACCAATATGGTTTCGGCTACGGTGGAAGAGCTTGATGACGTGGAGGGCATTGGAGAAGTAAGGGCCCGGAAAATAAAAGAAGGATTCAAGCTCATAAAGGATCAGCTGATGGCAGACCGCCAGATGTAGACTACCATCACGGCGGGCTGCTTATAAATTGACACCTCCATGCCCCGATGCTACGTTTAAGATGTGATTTACTCCTATAAGGATTATGGCAATCTTGTGTATCATAATTAAAATTGGACAAAAAGCGTAACCTTTGCCATGGTTTAAACGTATATTCCTTTGGGTGCAAAAAAAATGATGAGTTTTAAGTGAAAATTGTTACCTTGTGCAGGGTTTCAAAATTTGGAAGTTGTTTATAATGAGTAAAAGGAGGTGAAAGGATGTTAAGACGTATCATTCAAGCCTGCTTCCTGATCATTGGGGGAACGCTTGGTATATTCTTAATTCCTGATTTATTATCTTTAATGAACATGGGAGATATGACTCTCATCAATAATCCTTATGTAACGGCTGTATTAGGCGCACTTATTTTTTATCTTCTTACTTTTTGGGCTGTAGATTATGTGACCAATTTCGTGAAGTGGGCTGAAGAATCGTTGATCAAAGCGCCAATTACCGATGTTATTTTCGGCAGTGTCGGCCTTTTCTTCGGTTTGCTGGTGGCCTTCCTGGTTGGCTTTGCTCTGAATGCGATCCAGGTGCCGGTTGTGAATACAGTTGCTCCGACGCTTCTTACCCTGTTATTTGGTTATCTTGGGTTCCAGGTCGGCTTCAAAAAGCGAGATGAGCTGCTTGGGCTGTTTTCACGTCCAAAGAAAAAGGGTGCAGAAGAAGAGTCTGAAAAAGAAGAGCGTGCAAGAGAGTGGAAAATCCTTGATACAAGTGTGATTATTGATGGCAGGGTCGCAGATATCTGCCAGACAGGATTCCTTGAAGGGATCATCGTCATCCCGCAATTTGTACTTGAAGAACTTCAGCATATCGCGGATTCATCTGATGTTCTCAAGCGAAACCGCGGTCGACGCGGATTGGACATCCTTAATCGTATCCAGAAGGAGCTTAAGATTAAGGTTGAGATTTACGAAGGTGATTTTGACGACATCCAGGAAGTGGACAGCAAGCTTGTGAAGCTGGCAAAGCTGACAAATGGAGTCGTAGTGACGAATGATTTTAACCTGAACAAGGTCTGTGAATTGCAAAAGGTTGCCGTATTGAATATCAATGATCTCGCGAATGCGGTTAAACCTGTCGTCCTTCCAGGGGAAGAGCTGAACATCCAGGTTATTAAGGATGGCAAGGAACATAACCAGGGTGTCGCTTATCTTGATGACGGAACGATGATCGTTGTAGAAGAAGGTCGCGATTACATTGGCAAGCGCATCGATGTGCTCGTGACAAGTGTGCTGCAGACTTCTGCAGGCCGGATGATTTTTGCGAAACCAAAGTTATTGGAGAAAGCATTATAAGTTGATTCATCCTTGATGGATCAAGCCTTTATGGGCAGTTGATTCCCCTTTTCCTTCTTGGGATCCTTGAAGGCGTGAAACCGGGGGATCGACTGCCCGTTCATCTGTAAAAAAATAGATTGGAGTTTTCATCATGCCTTACCAGGTCATTATCCCGGCAGCGGGACAGGGGAAGCGGATGAGGGCAGGGAAGAATAAGCTATTGCTCACATTGGAGGGTATTCCTGTCCTCATCCATACGTTAAAGGTGTTCGAAAGCGATGCGGAATGCTCCGGGATGATACTCGCCATCCATCCGGATGATGAGGCAGAATTTAAAACTTTATTGAAAAAGTACGGAATCAATAAGGTATCTTCGCTTGTCACCGGTGGCAAAGAGCGCCAGGACAGTGTTTATAATGGATTGATGGCAGCGGGATCTGCCGATGGCGTCGTGCTCGTTCATGACGCAGCCAGGCCTTTCATCAAAGTCGAAACGATCCATAGGCTCGTGGAAGCGGCCAATAAGGAAGGCGGCGCAATTGTTGCTGTTCCCGTCAAAGACACAATCAAAAAAGCGGTAAACGGACAGGTAAGCGAAACAGTAGAGCGTGCAAGCCTCTGGTCCGTCCAGACACCGCAGGCTTTTCGCGTATCCGTTTTGCTTGAAGCACATAACAAGGCAGCCGGAGAACAATTCCTGGGCACCGACGAATCAAGTCTTGTGGAAAGGCTTCCCCATCCCGTCAGCATCATTGAAGGAGACTATGATAATATAAAACTGACAACACCAGAAGATCTATATTTTGCCGAAGCGATCCTGCGCAAGCAGAAGGAATCGAGAGATTAATACAGTTTTTTTATAGCCTTTGTTGTAGCCTAATGTTGATTTTTTAAATCTGTTGATTGTAGTGGAAGGCGCGAAGACTCCTGCGGGATCAGCAAGTCATGGGAGACCCCGCAGGCGCCTAAAGCGCCGAGGAGGCTCCCAGACTGCCCGCGGAAAGCGAAGCGCCTGGAACGAAAATCAACAGTCTTTATCAAAAAACAGCTTAACCATAAAAGGAGTTATTCATTATGTTTCGTATTGGACAAGGATTCGATGTACATCAACTGACTGAAGGACGACCGCTGATCATCGGCGGAATCACGATTCCTTATGAAAAAGGATTGCTGGGCCACTCAGATGCGGATGTGCTTTTACATACCGTCGCAGACGCATGCCTTGGTGCGATTGGTGAAGGGGACATCGGCAGACATTTCCCTGATACCGATCCCGAGTTCAAAGATGCCGATTCTGCTAAATTACTTGAACATGTATGGAAGATTGTAAAGGAAAAAGGCTATGAGCTGGTCAACATCGACTGCACGATCATCGCACAACAGCCGAAGATGGCGCCGCATATCGGAGCGATGAGGGAAAGGATTGCCGTGTTATTGGAAGGTACGTCTGACCAGGTCAATGTTAAAGCAACCACGACAGAGAAGCTCGGGTTCCCGGGCAGAGGAGAAGGCATTGCCGCACAGGCGACAGTTCTGCTGAAGCAGGCGGACAAATAGACCTTTTTTAACCTGCAGTGGTTCAACAAGGCTCTTCCGCTTTTCCTATCGAAAATGATACAATAATGGACAGCTATATTAGAGGAGGATTCACTATGTCATCAGATATCCGTGTGCGTTACGCACCGAGTCCGACGGGGCATTTACATATCGGGAACGCCCGTACAGCATTATTCAATTATTTATTCGCGCGGAACAGGGGCGGAAAGTTCATCATCCGTATTGAAGATACAGACAAGAAGCGAAACATCGAAGGCGGAGAGCAAAGCCAGCTGAAATACCTTCAATGGCTTGGTATTGACTGGGATGAGAGCGTCGACGTCGACGGCGAGTATGGACCGTACCGACAGTCAGAACGCAATCATATTTATGAGAAATATAACCAGGAGCTTTTTGAAAAAGGTCTTGCCTACAAGTGCTATTGTACAGAGGAAGAACTTGAGGCTGAACGCGAGGAGCAGGCTGCACGCAATGAGACTCCTCACTATTCTGGACGATGCCGCAACTTGACTGCCGAGCAGCAGGAGCAGTTTGAAAAGGAAGGACGCCAGCCGAGCCTCCGTTTCAAGGTGCCTGCAGGCAAGATCATCAAGTTTGATGATATGGTAAAAGGCGAAGTAAGCTTTGAGTCCGACGGAATGGGCGACTTTGTCATCGTTAAGAAGGATGGCACGCCGACTTATAACTATGCAGTTGTACTTGACGACCATTTGATGAAGATTTCCCATGTCCTTCGCGGAGATGACCACATTTCCAATACACCGAAGCAGCTGGTGATTTATGAAGCATTCGGCTGGGAGCCGCCTGTATTTGGCCATATGACATTGATCGTTAACGAAAGCCGCAAGAAATTGAGCAAACGTGACGAATCCATCATCCAGTTCATTGAGCAGTATGAAGAGCTTGGCTATCTGCCTGAAGCTTTGTTCAATTTCATTACGCTTCTTGGCTGGTCTCCATCAGGAGAGGAAGAAATTTTCTCAAAGGATGAATTCGTCGAGATTTTCGATCCGGCAAGACTGTCAAAATCTCCTGCCCTTTTTAATCAGCAGAAGCTTGCCTGGATGAACAATCAATATATGAAAAAAGTTGAACTTGACCGAGTTGTCGAGCTTGCGCTGCCACACCTTATCAAGGCGGGCAAGGTCAGTGAAAACCGTTCGGAAGAGGAGAATGCATGGGTTCGCAGCCTTATCTCCTTGTACCATGATAAAATGAGCTTCGGTGCAGAAATCGTCGAGATGTCTGATTTATTTTTCCGCGATGAGGTAAACTACGATGAAGAAGCAAATGAGGTTCTTGCAGGCGAGCAGGTACCTGAAGTGCTGAAATCGTTCCTTGGTGAAATCGAACAGCTTGAAGAATTCAAGGCTGACGGCATCAAGGCTGCGGTCAAGGCAGTTCAAAAAGGAACAGGGCAAAAAGGCCAAAAACTGTTCATGCCGATTCGTGCGGCTGCGACTGGACAGACCCATGGACCGGACCTGATGCTTGCGATGGAACTGATCGGCAAAGAAAAGGTCATCGAAAGAGTTCAAAAACTGTTGGGCTAATAACTTTTTTAAGCAGACTAGTTAACAGATGAACAAAAATGTAATATAGTAAGAGTAATTCCATACCAACCAAAGTGTTGAAGAGGAAAAGTAGAAGGATGACGCTTATTAGAGAGAACCATCACCGGCTGAAAGTGGTTCAGGCCTCTCATTTTTTTGAAATGCGCCTCGGAGTCCCTTTGCGAAAAGGCAACGTGCCTGAGTAGTATCGGGCGGGACCTCCCGTTAATAGGTTAAAGTTGAGGCCGAACCATGATTTCAAGGTGGCCTAAACAGAGTGGAACCGCGCATATAAAGCGTCTCTGTCGTTTACGACAGGGGCGTTTTTTTATTTTGTGAGATAAGAAAGTATAAAATCACTACGAGAATTGTCTAGCTCCAGCGCCTAGCCCCTCGAGACGCTTGTCGGGGCTGACCAAGGCGCTTACACTTTTCAAAAAAAAGGGGGATTTCTCCGTGTTCAAAATGTTAAAGGAAGATATCGAGGTTGTCTTTGACCAGGACCCTTCCGCCAGAAGTGCACTGGAAGTGGTTTTAACCTACGCAGGACTGCATGCGATTTGGGCCCATCGTTTGGCGCATGCTTTCTATAAACGGAAATTTTATTTTATCGCAAGGGCGATTTCGCAAATCAGCCGCTTCTTCACGGGAGTTGAAATCCATCCTGGAGCGAAGATCGGCAGACGTTTCTTCATCGACCACGGAATGGGTGTCGTTATTGGGGAAACTTGTGAAATTGGCGACAATGTAACGGTATTCCAGGGAGTGACTCTGGGTGGAACCGGCAAGGAAAAAGGCAAGCGGCACCCGACCGTCAAGGACAATGCCCTGATTGCAACGGGTGCGAAGGTTTTAGGTTCCATCACGATTGGGGAGAATTCTAAAGTAGGTGCGGGATCGGTTGTCCTTAAGGATGTGCCGCCGAATTCCACCGTTGTAGGCATCCCGGGTAAAATTGTCATCCAGGATGGCGTCAGGATCAAAAAAGATTTGAATCATCGCGATTTGCCGGATCCGGTAGCAGATAGATGCAAAGGGATTGAAATGGAATTGGAAAGAATGAAAAACGAACTTGATTCAGTCAGATTGCAAAAAGAATTCGAGGAAGCAAAGCAAGGAAGGGGCATGGAAGATGGGAATTAAAATTTATAATACACTTACACGAAATAAAGAAGAGTTTATCCCGCTAGAAGAGGGGAAAGTGAAAATGTATGTTTGCGGACCTACCGTCTATAACTACATTCATATCGGAAATGCCCGGCCGGCCATTGTTTTCGATACGGTCCGCCGCTATCTCGAATTCCGTGGCTATGATGTCCGTTTTGTTTCGAACTTCACGGATGTCGATGATAAGCTGATTAAGGCTGCGAATGAACTGGGTGAAGATGTTCCAGCGATCGCGGAGCGCTTTATCAATGCTTATTTTGAGGATGTCCACGCTCTAGGCTGCAAAAAAGCGGATGTCCATCCAAGGGTAACCGAAACAATGGACCTGATCATTGAATTCATCAGCGCGTTGATTGATAAAGGGTATGCGTACGAGTCTGGCGGGGATGTATATTTCCGCACGAGGGAGTTCAATGGTTACGGAAAGCTTTCGCACCAATCCATTGAAGAGCTTAAAGTTGGTGCAAGAATCCAGGTGGGCGAAAAGAAGCAGGACGCACTTGACTTCGTACTTTGGAAGACAGCGAAAGAGGGCGAGATTTCCTGGGATAGCCCGTGGGGCAAAGGACGCCCGGGCTGGCACATCGAGTGCTCGGCAATGGTTCGCGAATACCTCGGCGATACAATCGATATCCATGCCGGCGGCCAGGACCTGGCATTCCCGCATCACGAAAATGAAATCGCCCAGTCAGAGGCAATGACAGGCAAGACGTTTGCCCGCTACTGGATGCATAACGGATATATCAATATCGATAATGAAAAGATGTCGAAGTCTCTGGGGAACTTCATCACTGTCCACGACATCATCAAAAAGCATGACCCGCAGGTTTTAAGATTTTTCATGCTGTCCGTGCATTACCGAAATCCAATCAATTACAGCGAGGAACTGCTTGAAAATACAAAGGCTGCCTTCGAGCGCCTGAAAACTTCATACCAGAACCTGAAGCACCGCATGGAAGCCAGCGCTGAGCTGACGGACAACAATCAGGAATGGCTTGATAAAATTACAGCATTGCATGAGCAATTCATCAAGGATATGGATGACGACTTCAATACAGCAAATGGTGTGTCCGTTTTATTTGACCTATCTAAACTATCCAACCTGTATTTGATGGAAAAAAATACATCTGTGGAAGTCATCAAGGCATTCATGAATGAATTCGAAGCATTGTTCGATGTCCTGGGACTATCATTGAAGAACGAAGACTTGCTTGATGAGGAAATCGAAGCATTGATCGAAAAAAGGACTCAGGCGCGCAAGGAGCGAAACTTCAAGCTGGCTGATGAAATCCGCGACCAGCTGAAGGATATGAACATCATCATTGAAGATACTCCACAAGGCATCAGATGGAAAAGAGGCTAAATGATGCTGCATTACGAACAAAAAATAGATGAAAAACAATTGAACAGCCTTGCACTTGCCTACATGGGCGATGCCGTATATGAACTATATGTACGGCATCACCTGCTGCAAAGCGGCAAGGTGCGGCCAAACCAGCTTCATAAAGAAGCGACAGCATACGTATCAGCAAAGTCGCAGGCCAAGTTCCTGCATAAACTTCTGGAGATGGAGGCTTTGTCAGAATCGGAAATTACGATTGCAAAAAGAGGCCGAAATGCGAAGTCAGGATCTGTCCCGAAAAACACTGATGTCCAAACATACCGTTACAGTACAGCCTTTGAGGCCTTGATCGGTTATTTGTATCTGGCGGGTAATGAGAAACGGATAGAAGAACTGATTACCACAGTATTTGCACTTGCTGAAGAATAGATGGGAGGAACAATTCCACATGAGCCAGAACCAGAAACAAAAACAGAACCGGAACAATAGGCAAAAACAAGATGAAGACAAAAAGCGGAGACCTGCCCGTAACCAGGCACAGAGACAGGATGAGAAGCCGAAAAGAAAGCCAGCCAAGGGCCAGTTTCAAAAACATGAACAGAAAAGAGACCACGCTCCTGCTCAAAGATCTGTCGAGCATCAAAAAGAGAACGAAAACCAGGATTACATCATCGGCAAAAATCCTGTTATCGAAGCATTGAAATCTGAACGTGACATCAACAAAATCCTGATTGCCGAAGGCTCACAAGGCGGCCAGATGCAGCAGGTCATTGGAATGGCAAAAGAAGCGAATGTCATGGTTCAATTTGTTCCGAAGAAGAAAATTGACCAGCTTACTGACGGAAACCACCAGGGTGTAATCGCCCAGGTTGCAGCCTATGAATATGCTGAACTTGATGATCTGTTTACTGCTGCTGAGAAAAAGAATGAAGCACCATTCTTCCTTCTCCTTGATGAAATTGAAGACCCGCATAATCTGGGGTCAATCATGAGAACGGCAGATGCATCCGGGGCACACGGAGTCATTATTCCAAAGAGGCGTGCGGTTGGCCTGACTGCAACAGTAGCAAAGGCATCAACTGGAGCAATTGAATATATCCCGGTTGTCAGGGTGACAAATATGGCACAAACAATCGATGAGCTGAAAGAACGCGGTGTCTGGATTGCAGGGACCGATGCTTCTGCAAAGCAGGATTATCGCCAAATTGACGGCGCATTGCCTTTAGGCCTCGTAATCGGAAGCGAAGGCAAAGGAATGGGCAGGCTGATTCGCGATAAATGTGACTTCCTGTTAAGTCTTCCGATGGTTGGACATGTAACATCCTTGAATGCCTCTGTTGCGGCGGCATTGCTGATGTATGAAGTTCACCGTAAACGTCATCCGCTAGGGGAATAGAAATGGACATCCTGCTTGTCGATGGCTACAACATTATCGGTGCATGGCCGGAGCTGAACAGCCTTAAGAAGAAAGAGCTTTCTGCCGCCAGGGACAGGCTGGTGGAAATCATGGCTGAATATCAGGCTTATACAGGCTATCGTGTCATCATTGTGTTTGACGCCCACTTTGTATCAGGTACACAAAAAAAATACAAAAATTACAAGGTGGACGTTATTTTTACAAAAGAAAGTGAAACGGCAGACGAACGGATCGAAAAGCTGGCAATTGAACTCAGCAGCCGCCAGACACAAATCCATGTAGCTACCTCCGATTTCACTGAGCAATGGGCGATTTTTGGACAGGGAGCCCTTAGGAAATCAGCACGGGAGCTGCTTAATGAAACAAATTTAATCGGAAAAAAAATTGAAAAAAGAGTGAAGGTAATCCAGGAAGAAAAGCCTAGTGCCAAGATACCGCTTACAAAAGAAGTGGCAGAAATTTTTGAAAAATGGCGCAGAGGGGAACATTGACCGGTTGACGCCCTAAAAAAGCCTGCTGTATAATATTTCTAACTGTACGTGCGGGCGGGGGGATCGAAATGAGTGCTGACATCGGAAATCGTTTACATGAAGCCTACTTATTGCTGGAAGATGAAGAAATTGTAGAAGCGGTGCACAGAGGAGAAAGTGATGCGCTAGATTTTCTGATTCACAAATACAGGAACTTTGTTCGCGCAAAAGCACGATCCTATTTTTTAATCGGAGCCGATAAAGAAGATATCGTGCAGGAAGGAATGATTGGCCTCTATAAGGCAATTCGTGATTTCCGCGAGGACAAGCTTACCTCATTCAAGGCATTTGCCGAGCTATGCATTACCCGTCAGATCATTACGGCCATCAAGACGGCCACAAGGCAAAAACACATCCCGCTGAATTCCTATGTTTCCCTGGACAAGCCGATTTATGATGAGGAATCGGACAGGACGCTTATGGATGTCTTATCAGGTGCAAAAGTAATGGACCCTGAGGAGTTATTCATCAATCAGGAGGAATTCGACCAGATTGAAGTGAAGATGTCTGAGCTGTTGAGTGACCTCGAAAGAAAAGTGCTCGCGTTATATTTGGACGGACAATCCTACCAGGAAATCTCTGAAGAGCTGAACCGCCACGTCAAATCGATTGATAATGCACTTCAGAGGGTTAAGCGGAAGCTTGAGAGGTATCTTGAGCTGAGAGAGCTGTCAGTCTAAGCTGAATTGACGAAAAATAGCAACAAAACTGACTTTTAATCTAGCAACGGGAATTATAAATTTTTCATTTTGAGAACTGTCCAGCTCCAGCGCCTAGCCCCTCGAGACGCTTGTCTAGTTTCGCCTCCTAGAAACTCCGAAACTTCAACTCCGCCGGCAGAAGCAAAAAGCGCTTCTTTGTCGGAGTCTCCAGTTTCTGTGTTTCTGGGCAGTCGGCTACACTTTTCTATTTCGGTCCGCCCGGTAAAGTCAAAAAGCGACTTCACCGGTCGGCCCTCCAGCGCTTGTCGGGGCTGACCAAGGCACTTGCGCTTTTCTATTGAACCACTTATTGACACAATCTATCAGCCATGGTACATTTTTAAAGATATAATAGATGGCGTTTTCATAGGAAAAAGGATGGAATCAGCCTGTCAAAGCGGGTGTCAGTGTCAATATGAACAAAAAAGTGACCCTTGCTTGTGTGGATTGCGGCTCTCGCAATTATTCCACCACGAGCAACAAGCAAACGCAATCAGAACGGCTCGAGCTGAAGAAGTACTGCAGCAATTGCGGTGCCCATACAGTTCATAAGGAAACGAAATAAGGTTTACAGATAGATCATCATATGGAATTCCGATAAGTTGGAGGTTACAAAATGCAGCGCATCACTACGTTTTTCAGTGAAGTTGGACGTGAAATGAGAAAGGTCAGCTGGCCGCGACGCAAAGAGCTGACTCGTTATACAATTACGGTTTTGTCTACAGTTGCTTTTGCTGCTCTTTTCTTTGCAGTGCTAGACCTTGGTATTTCTGAATTGATTCGCTTAATTCTTGAATAACCACTGCGCACTCATGGTATAATGGAAAATATAACGCAGGACAAGTTTAAAAGCCCGGATAACGGGTTTTTTATTTGCTTGAAAAAATCGCATTCAATGTCAGGGCGGAACGCAGCCCTTGCATTTTGAATTTGGGAGGGACGGACGATTTAGTCCTCGATGATGGAAAAGAATTGGTATGTAGTTCATACTTACTCAGGATACGAGAACAAGGTAAAGACGAATCTTGAAAAGCGCGTCGAAACGATGGGCATGCAGGATAAGATCTTCCGTGTGATTGTACCAGAAGAAGAAGAAACAGATTTCAAAAATGGCAAAAAGAAAGTCGTTAAGCGCAAGACATTCCCTGGTTATGTGCTGGTGGAACTTGTGATGACTGATGATTCCTGGTACGTTGTGCGCAATACTCCAGGTGTAACCGGCTTCGTTGGTTCTGCGGGAGCAGGATCAAAGCCGACACCGCTATTGCCTGAAGAAGTAGCATTCATCCTTAAGCGCATGGGTGTGGAAGAGAAGAGAATCGATGTCAACTTCGAACTTGGCGAAACAGTACAGGTCAGCGAAGGACCATTTGCGAACTTCACTGGCACAATCGAAGAGATCGATAAAGACAAAGCGAAGCTTAAAGTGCTTGTCAATATGTTCGGCCGTGACACCCCGGTAGAGCTTGAATTTTCACAGATTCAAAAATTATAATTTGAAATAGCTTGAAATCAAGTTTAAAAAGTGTTAATATTTCATAGGTCAGTATGTCTTGGACGATTGACAGATATATGTCAAGTTCTTTATTTAATATAAAGACTTTTGTTATGAGTGGGAGGGGAAAATCCCCTATTACCACATCACGGACTTTAAGGAGGTGTGTCTCGTGGCTAAAAAAGTAATTAAAATGGTTAAATTGCAAATCCCTGCTGGTAAAGCCAATCCGGCACCACCAGTTGGACCTGCACTAGGTCAAGCCGGTGTTAATATCATGGGATTCTGTAAGGAGTTTAACGCTCGTACAGCTGATCAAGCTGGATTAATCATCCCTGTTGAAATCACGGTTTTTGAAGACCGTTCATTTACATTTATTACGAAAACTCCTCCTGCTGCAGTTCTTTTGAAAGTAGCAGCTGGAATCCAGTCTGGTTCTGGTGAACCAAACCGTAATAAAGTAGCAACAGTCAAGCGTGATAAAGTACGTGAGATTGCTGAACAGAAAATGCCTGACCTGAACGCAGCTAGCGTTGAAGCAGCAATGCGCATGGTTGAAGGTACTGCACGCAGCATGGGAATCAACATCGAAGACTAATTTCTGCTGCAGAAGATCGATGGGTTGCGAAGCTGAATTAGATTTCACTCGCAACCTTTTATCTGTCTGATACGGCGCCTTAATGGCGCCTTCGCTTTTCGTTGTGTGGCTAGGCTGCCAACTGGCAGCTGGTCTTACATCGTGGGAGGTTATTCCGCTAAAACCACAATACAGGAGGAAATTAAAATGGCTAAAAAAGGCAAAAAGTATCTAGAAGCTGCTAAGCTTGTAGATCGTTCACAAGCATACAATGTTGCAGAAGCTGTAGAGCTTGCTAAAAAGACAAGCATCGTTAAATTCGACGCTACAGTTGAAGCTGCTTTCCGTTTGGGCGTAGACCCTAAGAAAGCTGACCAGCAAATCCGTGGAGCAGTTGTGCTTCCAAACGGAACTGGTAAAACTCAACGTGTTCTAGTATTCGCTAAAGGCGAGAAGCTGAAAGAAGCAGAAGCTGCTGGTGCAGATTATGTTGGCGATGCAGAATACATCAACAAGATCCAGCAGGGCTGGTTCGACTTCGATGTAATCGTTGCTACACCTGACATGATGGGTGAAGTTGGTAAGCTTGGCCGCGTATTGGGACCTAAAGGCTTAATGCCAAACCCTAAGACAGGCACAGTTACATTTGATGTAACAAAAGCTGTTAACGAAATCAAAGCTGGTAAAGTAGAATACCGCGTTGATAAGTCTGGTAACATCCACGTACCTATCGGAAAAGTTTCTTTCGAAGACCAGAAGCTTGTTGAAAACTTCAACACGATCTTCGAAACTATGATGAAGGTTAAGCCAGCTGCAGCTAAAGGAACTTACATGAAGAACGTTACGATCTCTACTACAATGGGACCTGGCGTTAAAGTTGATCCTTCAACTGTAAAATAATAGTATTTGACAATTTAAGAAGCATTAGATATAATTCTTCTTGTTGTGAAAATAGAATAACATTTGTACCGCAGACAGCAGGGGCTTATTGCTTAATAACCTGCCGAGGTCATACGATAGAGCAACACCATTTGCTATTGTATACTTCCTCCGTGTCTGTCCAGATGCGGAGGTTTTTAATTGCACGGTATAAATGCACAAATCTACAGGAGGTGTAATGATGAGCAAAGTTATTGAAGTAAAAAAGCAAATCGTTGACGAGATTGCTGGCAAACTAAAAGAAAGCAAATCAACTGTTGTTGTTGATTACCGCGGACTTACAGTTGCTGAAGTAACTGAACTTCGTAAGCAGCTTCGTGAAGCTGGCGTTGAATTCAAAGTTTACAAGAACTCTATGACACGCCGTGCTGCTGAAGCAGCAGAACTTGCTGACCTAAACGCATCATTAGTTGGCCCTAACGCAATCGCGTTCAGTGCTGAAGATGTAGTAGCTCCAGCTAAGATTCTTAACGAATTCGCTAAGAAGCACGACGCTCTTGAAATCAAGGCGGGTGTGGTTGAAGGCAACATCGTTACAGTAGAAGAAATCAAGGCTCTTGCAGACCTACCGTCTCGCGAAGGTCTACTTTCTATGCTACTCAGCGTACTTCAAGCACCAATTCGCAATCTTGCTCTTGCTGCAAAAGCAGTTGCGGAACAGAAGGAAGAACAAGGCGCGTAAGTTAATATTTACGGTTTAAAAATAAAAAACTAACCAATTAGGAGGAAACAAATCATGACTAAAGAACAAATCATTGAAGCAGTTAAAAGCATGACTGTTTTAGAACTTAACGATCTAGTAAAAGCAATCGAAGAAGAATTCGGCGTAACTGCTGCTGCTCCAGTAGCAATGATGGGCGGAGCTGGCGCTGCTGCTGTTGAAGAAAAAACTGAGTTTGACGTAGTTCTTGCAAGCGCTGGTGACCAGAAGATCAAGGTTATCAAAGTTGTTCGTGAAATCACAGGTCTTGGACTTAAAGAAGCAAAAGAACTTGTTGACAACACTCCAAAAGCTCTTAAAGAAGGCGTTTCTAAAGAAGAAGCTGAAGAAATCAAAGCTAAGCTTGATGAAGTTGGAGCTAACGTCGAAGTTAAGTAATCAACCTTACAACAAAAAGCTCGCTGCTAACAGCGAGCTTTTTTTCGCTTTTATCTTTTGAAGGAAAAATAAAAGCTGTTTATAAGATATTGTTAAATCCACTTCGAGAAATGTCCAGCTCCAGCGCCTAGCCCCTCGAGTCGCTTGTCTAGTTTAGCCTCCTAGAAACTCCGAAACTTCAACTCCGCCGGCAGAAGCAAAAGCGCTTCTTTGTCGGAGTCTCCAGTTTCTGCATTTCTGGGCAGTCGGCTACACTTTTCTATTTCGGTCCGCCCAATGAAGTCAAAGAACGACTTCACTGGTCGGACCTCCAGCGCTTGTCGGGGCTGACCAAGGCGCTTGCGCTTTTCGTTTTTTTGCTTTTTAATTTTAAATTGTATATAATACCGCAGTAGCAATGCAATCCGCGATCGCATTCTTCAAGCCTAGAGTCCCCGTGGAGGTGAGAGATTTTGACTGAACATTATTACTCCCGCAAACCCAGCACTGAAAGCAATCCTGTAAAATGGCAAAGTGAATTGAAGGGAAGCAGTTTCCGTTTCAAGACGGACGCCGGTGTTTTTTCGAAAAAGGAAGTTGATTTCGGCTCGCGACTGCTGATTGATACCTTTGAGTTGACGAAATCTGCCGGATTGATCCTGGATGTTGGCTGCGGCTATGGGCCGATTGGGCTTTCGCTTGCAAAGGCTTATCCGGAAGCGGTGGTCCATATGGTGGATGTTAATGAAAGAGCGATCACGCTTGCTAAGGAAAACGCGGCCGAAAATAGCATAGAGAATGTGCGAATCTATGAGAGCGACCGGCTGACAGGAGTAGAGGAAAAAGGATTCAATGCAATCCTGACAAATCCGCCGATCCGTGCAGGCAAAAAGATCGTACACGATATTTTCGAACAAAGTTTCCTCCATTTAACCCAAGGTGGAGAACTTTGGGTAGTCATCCAGAAGAAGCAGGGTGCTCCATCTGCGATGGAAAAAATGAAAGAACTTTTTGGTGATGTAGAAGTAGCGGCAAAAAGTAAAGGATACTTTATTCTCAAATCTGTAAAATGTTGACGTGAGAATACCGCTATGTTAATATTATAAAATGCCAATATATTAGTTTCCTTTCGTCTGTTAATTTCATCGAAAGTTGTATAATTTTGGGCATTAAGGGAAAACTAACAAAATAATTGTTCGTTGCAGGAAATGTGGTTTTTAGGTGAAAACCCTTTTTCTTTTTGTCTTTTGATATGGAGGAAACTTCATGGACAAGACATGGATAGATGAATAATAACGCTTGATTTGAGGGGTGAATCAGTTGACAGGTCAACTTGTTCAGTATGGACGACACCGCCAACGTAGAAGTTATGCTCGCATCAGTGAAGTTTTGGAATTGCCGAATTTGATTGAAATTCAAACCTCTTCCTATCAGTGGTTTCTTGATGAGGGCCTACGTGAAATGTTCCAGGACATTTCACCGATTGAAGACTTTACTGGTAACTTATCGCTAGAGTTTATCGATTACAGTCTTGGCGAACCGAAATATCCAGTGGAAGAATCAAAAGAAAGAGACGTTACATACTCGGCTCCATTGCGAGTGAAGGTCCGCCTTGTAAATAAGGAAACTGGTGAAGTTAAGGACCAGGACGTTTTCATGGGTGATTTCCCGCTTATGACAGAGACTGGCACGTTTGTCATCAACGGTGCTGAAAGGGTTATCGTTTCTCAGCTTGTGCGCTCACCAAGTGTGTACTACAGCGGGAAACTGGATAAGAACGGGAAAAAGGGATTCTCTGCAACCGTTATTCCAAACCGTGGTGCATGGTTAGAGTATGAAACAGATGCCAAGGATGTTGTATATGTAAGGATTGATCGTACGAGGAAGCTCCCTGTTACGGTTCTTTTGCGTGCATTAGGGTTCGGTTCTGATCAAGAAATCATTGATCTAATCGGAGATAACGAATATATCCGCAATACACTTGAAAAAGACAATACGGAAAGCACGGAAAAAGCGCTTCTTGAAATCTATGAGCGTCTTCGCCCGGGTGAACCGCCTACAGTTGAAAATGCGAAGAGCCTATTGGTATCAAGATTCTTTGATCCAAAGCGCTATGACCTTGCAAATGTAGGACGTTATAAAATCAACAAGAAGCTTCATATTAAAAACCGTTTATTCGGCCAGAAGCTTGCAGAAACATTAGTGGATCCAGAAACAGGAGAAATCATTGCTGAAAAAGGCGTCACTCTTGACCGCCGTACTTTGGATAAGATTCTTCCTGCGTTGGAGAAGGATGTTGGCTTCAAGAATTTCAGCCCATATGGCGGCGTTGTTGAAGAAGATATCACTCTGCAAAGCATCAAGATCTATGCGCCAAATGAAGAAGGCGAAAAAGAGATTAATGTTTTAGGAAATGCTTATGTTCCTGAACCAATTAAGAATATTACGCCTGCTGATATCATTTCTTCAATCAGCTACTTCTTTAACTTGCTGCATGGTGTTGGTGACACGGATGATATCGACCATTTAGGAAACAGACGTCTTCGTTCTGTTGGTGAACTTCTGCAGAACCAGTTCCGCATTGGTTTGTCCAGAATGGAGCGTGTAGTCCGTGAAAGAATGTCCATCCAGGACACAAATACGATTACACCACAGCAATTAATCAATATCCGCCCGGTAATCGCGTCCATCAAAGAATTCTTTGGAAGCTCACAGCTTTCACAGTTCATGGACCAGACAAATCCGCTGGCTGAATTGACACATAAGAGGCGTCTTTCTGCATTGGGACCTGGTGGTCTTACACGTGAACGCGCCGGTTTCGAAGTGCGTGACGTTCACTACTCCCACTACGGTCGTATGTGTCCGATTGAAACGCCTGAAGGTCCAAACATCGGTTTGATCAACTCACTTTCAAGTTTCGCTAAGGTAAACCGTTTCGGATTCATCGAGACTCCTTACCGACGTGTTGACCCTGAAACAGGAAAAGTGACAAGCCATTTCGATTACTTAACAGCTGATGAAGAAGATAACTATGTTGTTGCACAGGCGAACGCACGCCTTGCTGAAGATGGCTCCTTCATTGATGATGAAGTAATTGCCCGTTTCCGCGGTGAAAACACTGTTGTCAAGCGTGATCGCGTCGACTATATGGACGTATCACCTAAGCAGGTTGTATCCGCAGCGACTGCGTGTATCCCGTTCCTTGAAAATGATGACTCCAACCGTGCCCTGATGGGTGCGAACATGCAGCGTCAGGCTGTTCCATTGATGCAGCCTGAAGCACCAAGAGTCGGTACTGGAATGGAGCACGTTTCTGCCAAGGACTCCGGTGCAGCTGTCATCTGTAAGCACGAAGGTATTGTTGAGCACGTTGAAGCACGTGAAGTATGGGTTCGCCGTGTGAAGGAAGTTGACGGACAGGAAATCAAGGGTGACCTTGATAAGTACCGTATGCTTAAGTTCATCCGTTCTAACCAGGGTACATGCTACAACCAGCGCCCAATCGTAAGCGTTGGCGACCGTGTAACCAAGGGTGAAATCCTTGCTGACGGCCCTTCAATGGAAAAAGGCGAACTTGCACTTGGACGTAACGTCCTTGTTGGCTTCATGACTTGGAATGGTTATAACTACGAGGATGCTATCATCATGAGTGAGCGCCTTGTTAAGGATGATGTCTATACATCAATCCATATAGAAGAATACGAATCAGAGTCCCGCGATACAAAGCTTGGACCTGAAGAAATCACACGTGATATTCCAAACGTTGGGGAAGATGCATTAAGAAACCTTGATGAACGCGGAATCATCCGTGTCGGTGCTGAAGTGAAAGATGGAGATCTTCTTGTCGGTAAGGTAACACCTAAAGGGGTTACTGAATTGACAGCTGAAGAACGTCTCCTTCACGCAATCTTCGGTGAAAAAGCAAGGGAAGTCCGCGATACATCATTGCGTGTTCCACACGGCGGCGGCGGGATCGTCCTCGACGTCAAAGTGTTCAACCGTGAAGATGGCGATGAACTGCCTCCTGGCGTAAACCAGCTTGTCCGTGCTTACATTGTTCAGAAGCGTAAGATTTCTGAAGGGGATAAGATGGCTGGTCGTCACGGTAACAAAGGGGTTATCTCAAAAATCCTTCCGGAAGAAGATATGCCTTTCTTGCCTGACGGTACACCTGTCGATATCATGCTTAACCCACTAGGGGTACCATCACGTATGAACATCGGTCAGGTTCTTGAGCTCCACCTTGGTATGGCTGCGCGCTACCTTGGAATCCATGTTGCTTCACCAGTATTCGATGGTGCCCGTGAAGAAGATGTATGGGCAACAATCGAAGAAGCAGGCATGGCAAGGGACGCTAAGACCATCCTTTATGATGGCCGCACAGGTGAGCCATTCGACAACCGTGTATCTGTCGGTGTCATGTACATGATCAAGCTTGCTCACATGGTAGACGATAAGCTTCACGCTCGTTCTACTGGACCATACTCACTTGTTACGCAGCAGCCACTTGGCGGTAAAGCCCAGTTCGGCGGACAGCGTTTCGGGGAGATGGAAGTTTGGGCGCTTGAAGCATACGGCGCTGCATACACATTGCAGGAAATCTTGACTGTCAAGTCCGATGATGTTGTCGGACGTGTTAAAACATATGAAGCGATTGTTAAAGGTGAAAACGTACCAGAACCAGGTGTTCCTGAGTCATTCAAAGTATTGATGAAAGAACTTCAGAGTCTTGGTATGGACGTCAAGATCCTTTCAGGCGATGAAAAAGAAATCGAAATGCGCGACTTCGATGATGAAGAAGAAATGCAGCATGCTGAAACATTGACAATTGCCCCAGAATCAGAAGAAATGGATTCTGAAAAAGTAGGAATGAAAGAATAGGTCCATCTAATTGGCACACGTGTACAAACAGTTGAATAACAGTATTGTCCACGTGTGTTCCTTTTTGAATGGCCATAAGGGTAAAACCCTAGATTAAAAGGGAGGTAGGCCCCTTGCTAGACGTTAATAATTTTGAGTACATGAAAATTGGCCTTGCTTCACCAGACAAGATCCGTTCATGGTCTTTCGGAGAAGTTAAAAAGCCGGAAACAATCAACTATCGTACTTTAAAACCAGAAAAAGACGGCTTATTCTGTGAGCGTATCTTCGGACCGACAAAGGACTGGGAATGTCATTGCGGAAAGTACAAAAGAGTTCGCTATAAAGGTGTAGTCTGTGACCGATGCGGTGTTGAAGTTACACGCGCTAAAGTCCGCCGTGAAAGAATGGGGCACATCGAACTTGCAGCTCCTGTTTCTCATATTTGGTATTTCAAAGGTATTCCTAGCCGCATGGGACTTGTTCTTGACATGTCTCCTCGTGCGCTGGAAGAAGTCATTTACTTCGCTTCTTACGTGGTAACAGAAACAGGTGATACTGCTCTTGAGAAGAAGCAGCTGTTATCAGAAAAAGAATACCGAGCTTACCGCGAAAAATACGGCAATAAGTTCCAGGCATCAATGGGAGCTGAAGCCATCAAAAAGCTGCTTTCTGATATCGACCTCGATAAAGAAGCAGACATGCTCAAAGAAGAATTAAGAACTGCACAGGGCCAGCGCCGTACACGTGCGATCAAGCGCCTTGAAGTAGTTGAAGCATTCCGTGGGTCAGGCAATGAACCATCATGGATGATCCTTGATGTTCTTCCTGTCATCCCTCCGGAACTTCGTCCAATGGTACAGCTGGATGGCGGACGTTTCGCAACATCCGACCTAAATGACTTGTACCGCCGTGTAATCAACCGTAACAACCGTCTTAAGCGTCTCCTTGACCTTGGTGCCCCTAGCATCATTGTCCAGAACGAAAAGCGTATGCTTCAGGAAGCTGTTGACGCGCTGATCGATAACGGCCGCCGCGGACGTCCGGTAACTGGTCCTGGTAACCGTCCACTTAAATCCCTGTCACATATGCTGAAGGGTAAGCAAGGACGTTTCCGTCAAAACCTTCTTGGTAAGCGTGTTGACTATTCAGGCCGTTCAGTTATCGTCGTAGGTCCTAACCTGCATATGTATCAGTGCGGACTGCCTAAAGAAATGGCTCTAGAGCTGTTCAAGCCGTTCGTCATGAAAGAATTAGTACAAAAGGGCTTGGCCCATAACATAAAGTCTGCAAAACGCAAGATTGAGCGTGTCCAGCCAGAAGTATGGGATGTTCTTGAAGATGTAATCAAGGAGCATCCAGTATTGCTGAACCGTGCCCCAACTCTTCACAGACTGGGAATCCAGGCGTTCGAGCCTACATTGGTTGAAGGACGTGCAATCCGTCTTCACCCGCTCGTGTGTACAGCATATAACGCTGACTTCGATGGTGACCAGATGGCTGTTCACGTACCATTAAGTGCTGAAGCTCAAGCAGAAGCTCGTTTGTTAATGCTTGCTGCTCAGAATATCCTTAACCCTAAAGACGGAAAGCCAGTTGTTACTCCTTCCCAGGATATGGTATTAGGTAACTACTACCTGACTTTGGAAAGAGCAGGCGCTGTCGGAGAAGGTATGGTATTCAAGGATACAAACGAAGCATTGATTGCATACCAGAATGGCTATGTACATCTTCATACACGTATTGCAGTTGCTGCATCATCACTTGGCAACCAGACATTCACTGAAGAGCAAAATGGCCAGCTTTTGATTACGACTGTTGGTAAGCTGATTTTCAACGAAATCCTTCCAGCGTCATTCCCTTATATCAATGAGCCTTCTAAACAAAACCTTGAGGAAAAAACTCCTGAGAAATATTTTGTGGAAAAAGGTGCAGATATCAAGGAAACCATCAAGGCTATGCCGTTGGTAGATCCATTTAAGAAGAAGATTCTTGGAAACATCATTGCTGAAGTATTCAAGATCTTCAAGATCACTGAAACATCAAAAATGCTTGACCGCATGAAGGAACTTGGCTTCAAATACTCCACTAAAGCGGGTATTACGGTTGGTGTGGCTGATATCGTGGTTCTTAAAGAGAAGCAGGAAATCATCGCTGAAGCACAAACAAAAGTTGATAATGTCCTTAAACAGTTCAGACGCGGTTTGATTACCGAAGACGAGCGTTATGACCGAGTCATTTCAATCTGGAGTGCAGCGAAGGATAACATCCAGGCTAAACTGATGAAATCACTTGATAACTCTAACCCGATCTTCATGATGAGTGACTCTGGTGCCCGTGGTAACGCGTCCAACTTCACTCAGCTTGCTGGTATGCGTGGTCTGATGGCCAACCCGGCTGGACGAATCATCGAATTGCCAATCAAGTCAAGTTTCCGTGAAGGTCTGACAGTATTGGAGTACTTTATCTCCACTCACGGTGCTCGTAAAGGTCTTGCGGATACGGCGCTTAAGACAGCTGACTCAGGTTACCTGACTCGCCGTCTTGTAGACGTAGCCCAGGATGTAATCGTCCGTGAAGATGATTGCGGAACGGACAGAGGTCTTTATATCAAAGCGCTTAAGGATGGCACAGAAGTCATCGAGCCTCTTGATGAGCGTCTGATCGGCCGCTATGCCAGAAAGGCAATCAAGCATCCGGAAACTAAGGTTGTTATCGTTCCTGAGAACGGGCTGATTACAGAAGACCTGGCTGCTGAAGTAGTCGAAGCTGGAATCGAAGATGTTTGGATTCGTTCTGCATTTACATGTAATACACGCCACGGTGTATGTAAGAAGTGTTACGGTCGTAACCTTGCGACTGGCCAGGAAGTCGAAGTTGGCGAAGCAGTCGGTATCATCGCTGCCCAGTCAATCGGTGAGCCAGGTACACAGCTTACAATGCGTACATTCCATACGGGCGGTGTTGCAGGAGATGATATCACACAAGGTCTTCCGCGTATCCAGGAATTGTTCGAAGCACGTAACCCTAAAGGGCAGGCTGTCATTTCTGAACTTGAAGGTGTCGTAGTCGGCATCAACGAAGGTAAAGATCGTCAGCAGGAAATTGTGATCCAGGGTGAAATCGAAAGCCGCACGTACTCAGCGCCATATACAGCCCGTTTGAAGGTTGCTATGAATGACCATGTTGCACGAGGCCAGGAACTCACTGAAGGTTCAATTGACCCTAAGGAACTTTTAAGAGTCAAAGATGTTCAATCCGTGCAGGAATACCTGTTGAAAGAAGTTCAAAAAGTATACCGTATGCAGGGTGTTGAAATCGGCGACAAGCACGTTGAAGTAATGGTTCGCCAGATGATGCGCAAAATCAGGGTAATCGACGCAGGAGAAACAGATGTACTTCCAGGCACATTGCTTGAAATCCATCAGTTCACTGACGCTAACCGTAAAGCGCTTCTTGAGGGTAAAATGCCTGCGACAGGACGTCCGGTGCTGCTTGGTATCACAAAAGCATCACTTGAAACAGATTCCTTCCTGTCAGCTGCTTCCTTCCAGGAAACAACAAGAGTGCTTACAGATGCTGCAATCAAAGGCAAGCGCGATGAACTTCTAGGCTTGAAAGAAAATGTTATCATCGGTAAACTTGTTCCAGCTGGAACAGGCATGCAGCGCTACAGAAGAGCTGAGCCAATCCAGGTGCAAGAAGAGAACGCTGAAGACGCAGTTTCTGTAGAGTAGTAAAATAATGCGCGCGGCACTTTCTACCGATAGAAAGTGCCGCGTTTTTAAAGAAAATTACGCATCTCTATGAATAAAGTAATATTTTACCGAAAAAAAGTTTTATAATTTGTTGACATCATTTCATTGAAATGTTACTATTTCAAAGGTGCTCCTATTTACCTGTCACTTTGGAGGATATCATGTCTTATGAAAAAGTAGCGCAGGCTAACAAGATAATAGTAGGATCAAAGCAGACAGTCAAAGCCCTTAAAGCAGGCGAAGTAATGGAACTGGTGATTGCAAAGGATGCAGACGCGAAAGTGACGGCAGAACTATTGCGGACAGCCGGTGATATGAACACCGCCATATCCTATGTCGACTCAATGAAAAAGTTGGGGAAGGCATGCGGAATTGCCGTAGGTGCGGCAGCTGTTGCGATAACAAAGTAAAAACTGTTTTTGCAGCAAACTGCAAGAACTTTGTTTTTTGTAAAAAAATGAACCACCTGGATGTGTGGGCTTACAAAAAAGTGAAGGGAGGAAAATGATCATGCCTACAATTAACCAATTAGTGCGCAAGCCACGTAGCTCAAAAGAGGAGAAGTCAAAATCTCCAGCGCTTAATAAAGGTTACAACAGCTTCAAAAAAGCACAAACTAACGTTTCATCTCCACAAAAGCGTGGTGTATGTACTCGTGTTGGTACGATGACTCCAAAGAAGCCAAACTCAGCGTTGCGTAAATACGCTCGTGTACGTTTGACTAACGGAATCGAGGTAACAGCTTATATCCCTGGTATCGGGCACAACCTTCAAGAGCACAGTGTTGTTCTTATCCGTGGAGGACGTGTAAAGGACTTACCGGGAGTACGTTACCACATCGTTCGTGGTGCTCTTGATACTGCTGGTGTTAACAACCGTATGCAGGGCCGTTCTAAGTACGGTACTAAGAGACCAAAAGCAGCTAAGAAATAATAGCCAAAAAAATATAACCCTTTTTGAAAGGAGGAAATTACATGCCACGTAAAGGTCCAGTTGCAAAGAGAGACGTTTTGCCGGATCCGATTTATAACTCAAAGCTTATCACTCGTCTGATCAACAAGATGATGATCGATGGTAAGAGAGGTAAATCACAAAAGATCCTTTATTCAGCTTTTGATATCATTCGTGAGCGTTCAGGCAAAGAGCCAATCGAAGTATTCGATGCAGCTCTTAAGAACATCATGCCTGTTCTAGAAGTAAAAGCACGCCGTGTAGGTGGAGCTAACTACCAAGTACCAGTTGAGGTGCGTGCAGACCGCCGTACAACTCTAGGTCTTCGTTGGTTGGTAAACTACTCACGTCTTCGTGGGGAGAAAACAATGGAAGAGCGTCTTGCTAACGAAATTCTTGACGCTGCTAACAACACTGGTGCTTCTGTTAAGAAGCGCGAAGATACACACAAAATGGCTGAAGCGAACAAAGCATTCGCTCACTATCGTTGGTAGAATTACCTTTATTCTAAAAACACTCATACTAGGAAGGAGAAAGACCAAATGGCAAGAGAGTTCTCCTTAGAAAAAACTCGTAATATTGGAATCATGGCTCACATTGATGCTGGTAAAACAACAACAACTGAGCGTGTTCTATATTATACAGGCCGTATTCACAAAATCGGTGAAACTCACGAAGGTGCTTCTCAGATGGACTGGATGGAGCAGGAACAAGAACGTGGAATCACGATCACTTCTGCTGCAACAACTGCATCATGGAAAAACCACCGTGTAAACATCATTGATACACCAGGACACGTAGACTTCACAGTAGAAGTTGAACGTTCACTTCGTGTACTTGATGGTGCTGTAGCAGTACTTGACGCACAGTCAGGTGTTGAGCCTCAAACTGAAACAGTTTGGCGCCAGGCTACAACTTACGGAGTTCCACGTGTAGTATTCGTTAACAAAATGGATAAGCTTGGTGCTGACTTCCTTTACTCTGTTAAGACTCTGCACGAACGTCTTCAAGCTAACGCTCATCCAATCCAGTTGCCAATCGGCGCTGAAGATGAGTTCGAAGCTATCATCGACCTAGTCGAAATGAAAGCTGTCTTCTATGCGAATGACCTTGGTACTGAAATTACTGAAGGTGAAATTCCAGAAGAGTACAAAGCACAAGCTGAAGAGTACCGTGAAAAGCTAGTTGAAGCGGTAGCTGAGCTTGATGAAGAATTAATGGAAAAATACCTAGGCGGAGAAGAGCTTACAATCGAAGAGATTAAAGCAGCTATCCGTAAAGGTACTACAAATGTTGAATTCTACCCAGTTATCTGTGGTTCAGCATTCAAAAACAAAGGTGTTCAGCTAATGCTTGACGCTGTTATCGACTACCTTCCATCTCCACTTGATGTACCTGCGATCAAAGGTACTCTACCGGATTCAGATGAAGAAGTTGAGCGTCATGCGGACGACAACGAGCCATTCTCTGCTCTTGCGTTCAAAGTTATGACTGACCCTTATGTTGGTAAGTTAACGTTCTTCCGCGTTTACTCCGGAACTCTTGAGTCTGGATCTTATGTTCAGAACTCAACTAAAGGAAAGCGTGAGCGTATTGGACGTATCCTTCAGATGCACGCAAACAGCCGTCAGGAAATCTCTAAGGTTTACGCGGGTGATATTGCAGCAGCTGTAGGTCTTAAGGATACTACTACAGGTGACACTCTTTGTGATGATAAGAACCTTGTTATCTTGGAATCCATGCAGTTCCCTGAACCAGTAATCCAGTTATCAGTTGAGCCTAAGTCAAAAGCTGACCAGGACAAGATGACAACTGCATTGCAAAAACTTCAAGAAGAAGATCCAACATTCCGCGCGCATACTGACCAGGAAACTGGCCAGGTTATCATCGCTGGAATGGGTGAGCTTCACCTTGATATCATCGTTGACCGTATGCGTCGTGAATTTAAAGTAGAAGCAAACGTTGGTGCTCCTCAGGTAGCATACCGTGAAACTTTCCGCGAATCAGCTTCTGTTGAAGGAAAATTCGCACGTCAATCCGGTGGACGTGGTCAATTCGGACACGTTTGGATCGAGTTCTCTCCAAACGAAGAAGGAAAAGGTTTCGAGTTCGAGAATGGCATCGTCGGTGGTGTAGTTCCACGTGAATACATCCCAGCGGTACAGGCTGGTCTTGAAGACGCTCTTGACCGTGGTGTTCTTGCAGGATATCCACTAGTTGACATCAAAGCAAGACTATTCGATGGTTCTTACCACGATGTTGACTCCTCTGAAATGGCGTTTAAAATCGCTGCTTCAATGGCACTTAAGAATGCTGCTTCCAAGTGTAAGCCAGTAATCCTTGAGCCTGTCATGAGGGTAGAAGTTGTTATCCCTGAAGAATACCTAGGAGATATCATGGGTATGATCACTGCTCGCCGCGGACGCGTTGAAGGTATGGACGCTCGTGGTAATGCACAGGTAGTTCGTGCGATGGTTCCACTTTCAGAAATGTTCGGTTATGCAACTGCTCTTCGTTCAAGCACACAAGGACGCGGTGTATTCTCAATGCACTTCGACCACTACGAAGAAGTTCCTAAATCTGTTTCTGAAGAAATCATCAAAAAAAATAAAGGTGAATAATTGATTTTCATCTTTTAATCAAGTATAACTACTAATGTAAGCATAATGCTGTGGGATAGGGCGACCTCTCTCACAGCACATTATAATATACTTAATTTTCATATATTAAAGGAGGATTTTTCTAATGGGAAAAGCTAAATTCGATCGTTCCAAGCCACACGTTAACATTGGTACTATTGGTCACGTTGACCACGGTAAAACTACTTTAACAGCTGCTATCACTTCTGTTCTTGCAAAAGCTGGCGGTGCTGAAGCAAAAGGTTATGACCAAATCGACGCTGCTCCAGAAGAGCGCGAGCGTGGAATCACAATCTCTACTGCACACGTTGAGTACGAAACTGCTACTCGTCACTATGCACACGTTGACTGCCCAGGACACGCTGACTATGTTAAGAACATGATCACTGGTGCTGCACAGATGGACGGCGGTATCCTAGTTGTATCTGCAACTGATGGCCCAATGCCACAAACTCGTGAGCACATCCTTCTTTCTCGTCAGGTAGGCGTACCTTACCTTGTTGTATTCATGAACAAGTGTGACATGGTTGACGATGAAGAACTACTTGAACTAGTAGAAATGGAAGTTCGTGACCTTCTTACTGAATACGAATTCCCTGGCGATGATATCCCAGTAATCAAAGGTTCAGCTCTTAAAGCTCTTGAAGGCGAAGCTTCATGGGAAGAGAAAATCGTTGAACTAATGAACGCTGTTGATGAGTACATCCCAACTCCAACTCGTGACACTGAAAAGCCATTCATGATGCCTGTTGAGGACGTTTTCTCAATCACAGGACGTGGAACAGTTGCTACAGGCCGTGTTGAGCGTGGACAAGTACGCGTTGGTGACGTAATCGAAATCGTAGGTTTCACTGAAGAGCCTAAATCTACAACTGTAACAGGTGTAGAAATGTTCCGTAAGCTTCTTGACTATGCAGAAGCTGGAGACAACATCGGTGCACTTCTTCGTGGTGTAGCACGTGAAGAAATCGAGCGTGGACAGGTATTGGCTAAGCCAAAATCAATCACTCCACACACAAAGTTCAAAGCGGAAGTTTATGTTCTTTCTAAAGAAGAAGGTGGACGTCATACTCCATTCTTCACTAACTACCGCCCACAATTCTATTTCCGTACTTCTGATATTACAGGTATCTGTAACCTTCCTGAAGGCGTAGAAATGGTTATGCCTGGCGACAACATCGAAATGACTGTTGAACTAATCGCTCCAGTAGCTATCGAAGAAGGAACTAAGTTCTCTATTCGTGAAGGCGGCCGTACTGTAGGCGCTGGCGTAGTTGCGACTATCCAAGAGTAATTTCTAATAACCAAAAGCAGCTGGATGACGATCCAGCTGCTTTTTTTTGCGAACTAATTACTTCTGATCTGTAAAAATGAGAATATATGAGTCCCATAAATATGTATATGTACCCGTAAAAGAAGGCAAAGAAAGATTACAGTCACAAAAAAAACGATTATGTTCCCGTAAAAGAAGATCAAACAAGATTACGGTCACATAAACAAGAAACATGTGCCCCAAAGAGATAATAAACAAATTTACGATCACAAAATCATCAAATCAAAGATCCTGCACACTGAATTGAACCTGATGAACAATAAGAATGAATCAGTTCCTTCTATATAATATAACTTCATCATCTCACAGGAATTATTTTCTCCCCGTCCAAATAGTTAGAAATCTTCTTCTCCACTTGTAAAATACACAAACGCCCGCTATAATAGTAAAAGTGTGTTGAACATAATTAAAAAGCGGAATTAATCTTGCGTTTAAGTTATGTTTTATGTATAATAGACAATGTTGGTCTTTGACTGCGATGATGCGGAAGGTTGCTGACACACCCGGCCGCTTTGCCATGGCGAGTGTGTGGGAAATTTCCGCGGAGAATGTCTATTTTAAAATAGGCGAAAAGGAGGGAAAGTAATGGCAAAACAAAAAATTCGTATCCGTTTAAAAGCTTATGATCACCGTATCCTTGATCAATCAGCAGAGAAAATCGTGGAAACAGCGAAGCGTTCTGGTGCGGCAGTGTCGGGTCCAATCCCACTACCTACAGAAAAGTCAATCTACACAATTCTTCGTGCGGTGCATAAGTACAAAGATTCTCGTGAGCAATTCGAGATGCGTACTCATAAGCGTCTGATTGACATCATCAATCCGACTCCACAAACGGTCGATTCACTAATGCGTTTAGACCTGCCATCAGGTGTAGATATCGAAATCAAACTTTAATAAATAAAACATTATAATTCACAGGAGGTGTGACTGAAATGACCAAAGGAATCTTAGGAAGAAAGATCGGTATGACTCAAGTATTTGCTGAGAACGGCGACCTTATCCCGGTAACTGTTGTCGAGGCTGCTCCAAACGTAGTGCTTCAAGTAAAATCTGTTGAGACAGATGGTTACGAAGCGGTACAGCTTGGCTTTGAAGACAAGCGCGAGAAGCTATCAAACAAACCAGAAAAGGGCCACGTTAGCAAAGCAAACACTGCTCCTAAGCGCTTCGTTAAGGAATTCAACGGAGTAGACGTAGCAGGGTATGAAGTTGGTCAGGAAGTCAAAGTTGATATTTTCGCAGAAGGCGATATCGTAGATGTTACAGGAATCTCTAAGGGTAAAGGTTTCCAAGGTGTAATCAAGCGCCACGGACAATCTCGCGGACCAATGGCTCACGGTTCTCGTTACCACCGCCGCCCTGGTTCAATGGGTCCTGTTGCTCCAAACCGTGTATTCAAAGGTAAACTATTGCCTGGACGCATGGGTGGAGAGCAGATCACTGTTCAAAACCTACAAATCGTTAAAATCGATGCAGAGCGTAACCTTCTTCTAATCAAAGGAAACGTTCCTGGTGCTAGAAAAGCCCTTCTAAAAATCAAAGGTGCTGTAAAAGCTAAGTAATTTTTACAGGAAAGGAGGAAACAAGAATGCCTAAAGTAGCATTATTTAACCAAGCTGGTTCACAAGTTGGAGAAATCGAACTTAACGATTCAGTATTTGGTATTGAGCCTAACAACCACGTAATGTTCGAAGCAGTTGTAATGCAGAGAGCTTCATTACGTCAAGGAACTCATAAAACAAAGATTCGTTCTGAAGTAGCGGGCGGTGGACGCAAGCCATGGAAACAGAAAGGTACTGGACGTGCTCGTCAAGGGTCTATTCGTTCTCCACAATGGCGCGGCGGCGGAACTGTGTTCGGTCCTGTTCCACGTAGCTACAGCTATAAATTGCCTAAAAAAGTTCGTCGTTTAGCGATCAAATCTGCATTATCATCAAAAGTACAAGCTGAAAACATCATGGTACTTGAGAGCCTTGCATTCGAAGCTCCAAAGACTAAAGAATTCACAAACGTACTAAAAGGTCTTTCAGTTAACACTAAAGCCTTGATCGTAACAGCAGGTCTTGAAGAAAACGTCGCTCTTTCTGCACGTAACATTCCTGGAGTAACTGTCGTTACTGCTGACGGAATCAACGTGCTTGATGTTTTAAATCATGATAAGCTGATCATGACAAAAGCAGCTGTTGAAAAAGTAGAGGAGGTGCTTGCATAATGGATGCACGCGATATCATTAAGCGCCCCGTTATTACAGAACGTTCTTCTGATCTAATGGCTGAGAAGAAGTACACTTTCGAAGTTGATACAAGAGCTAACAAAACACAAGTTAAAGATGCAATCGAAACTATTTTCGGCGTTAAAGTTGAAAAAGTTAACATCATGAACTACAAAGGTAAGTTCAAGCGTATGGGCAAGTTCGGCGGTTACACAAACAAGCGTCGTAAAGCTATCGTAAAACTTACTCAAGAAAGCAAAGAAATCGAATTCTTCGAAGTATAAAACTTAATTAGAAGAGGAGGGAAACGAAATGGCGATTAAAAAGTACAAACCTACCTCCAACGGTCGTCGTAATATGACAGCATCTGATTTTGCTGAAATTACAACTGACAAGCCGGAAAAATCCTTGCTTGCTCCGTTGCACAGAAAAGGCGGTCGTAACAACCAGGGTAAGTTAACTGTTCGTCATCAAGGTGGCGGCCATAAGCGTCAGTACAGAATCATCGACTTTAAACGTACAAAAGATGGCATTCCAGGACGCGTTGCCACAATTGAGTATGATCCAAACCGTTCAGCAAACATTGCGTTAATTAATTATGTAGATGGTGAAAAGAGATATATCCTAGCTCCTAAAAACCTAGAAGTAGGTATGGAAATTATGTCTGGCCCAACAGCTGACATTAAAGTAGGTAACGCTCTTCCACTAGTCAACATTCCAGTGGGTACAGTTATCCACAACATCGAATTGAAGCCTGGCAAGGGCGGACAATTAGTTCGTTCAGCAGGAACTTCTGCACAGGTTCTTGGTAAAGAAGGCAAATATGTATTAATTCGTTTGAACTCAGGCGAAGTACGTATGATCCTTTCTGAGTGCCGTGCAACTGTAGGTCAAGTCGGCAACGAACAGCACGAATTGATCAACATCGGTAAAGCAGGTCGTTCACGCTGGTTAGGCAAGCGCCCAACAGTTCGTGGATCTGTAATGAACCCTAACGATCACCCACACGGTGGTGGTGAAGGACGTTCACCAATCGGACGTAAATCACCTATGTCTCCATGGGGCAAACCAACTCTTGGATACAAGACTCGCAAGAAGAAAAACAAATCCGACAAGTTTATTGTACGTCGTCGTAAAAAATAACGGGATTGATCTACGGTTCGAGGGAACCGTAGGGCAATCACGAAGGGAGGTTCAATCATGGGTCGCAGCTTAAAAAAAGGACCTTTTGTTGATGAGCACTTAATCACAAAGATCGAAAAGTTAAATGAAACTGAAGCGAAGAAAGTTGTTAAAACTTGGTCTCGCCGTTCAACGATCTTCCCACAATTCATCGGACACACGATTGCTGTCTACGATGGTCGCAAACATGTACCTGTTTATGTCACTGAAGACATGGTAGGCCACAAGCTTGGAGAATTCGCTCCAACTCGTACTTACAAAGGTCATGGTAATGACGATAAGAAAACAAGACGTTAATGAGAGGAGGGCATCCAAATGCAAGCTAAAGCTGTTGCAAGAACAGTTCGTATTGCTCCTCGTAAAGCTCGCTTAGTTCTAGATTTAATTCGAGGAAAGCAAGTTGGTGAAGCGGTTGCTATCTTAAACCTTACCCCTAAGGCAGCTTCTCCAATCGTAGAAAAAGTGTTGAAATCTGCATTAGCGAACGCAGAACACAACTATGAAATGGATGTTAATAACCTTGTCGTATCCGAAGCTTACGCAAACGAAGGACCAACGTTGAAACGTTTCCGTCCACGTGCTATGGGCCGTGCAAGTGCAATTAACAAACGTACTAGCCACATTACAATCGTTTTATCAGAAAAGAAGGAGGGATAATCAGTGGGTCAAAAAGTAAATCCAGTCGGTTTGCGTGTCGGAATCATCCGTGATTGGGAATCAAAATGGTACGCAGGCAAAGACTACGCTGATCTTTTACACGAAGACCTTAAGGTTCGTGAGTACATCACAAAGCGTTTACGCGATGCTTCTCTTTCTAAAGTAGAAATCGAACGTGCTGCAAACCGCTTGAACGTAACTGTCCACACTGCGAAGCCAGGAATGGTTATCGGTAAGGGTGGTACTGAGGTTGAAGCTCTTCGCAAAGCGTTAAACGAACTTACTGGCAAACGTGTTCATATAAACATTCTTGAAATCAAAAAAGCTGATATCGATGCGAAATTGGTTGCTGAAAACATCGCGCGCCAATTGGAAAACCGTGTATCTTTCCGTCGCGCTCAAAAGCAAGTTATCCAACGTGCTATGCGTGCTGGCGCTAAAGGTATCAAGACAATGGTATCCGGCCGTCTTGGCGGTGCAGACATCGCTCGTTCAGAACAATACAGCGAAGGAACAGTTCCACTTCATACTCTTCGTGCCGATATCGATTATGCTACTGCTGAAGCAGATACAACTTACGGTAAACTTGGCGTAAAAGTATGGATTTATCGTGGAGAGGTCCTTCCTACAAAGAAGAAAACTGAGGAAGGAGGCAAATAATATGTTATTGCCTAAACGCGTTAAATATCGCCGTCAACACCGTGGCAAGATGCGCGGTCAAGCAAAAGGCGGTACTGAAGTAAACTTCGGTGAATTCGGTTTGCAAGCTCTTGAAGCTTCTTGGATCACGAACCGTCAGATCGAATCTGCCCGTATTGCAATGACTCGTTACATGAAACGTGGCGGTAAAGTTTGGATCAAAATTTTCCCACACAAGCCATATACTGCAAAGCCTCTAGAAGTCCGAATGGGTTCTGGTAAAGGTGCTCCTGAAGGTTGGGTAGCGGTTGTTAAACCAGGCAAAGTAATGTTCGAAGTTGCTGGCGTATCTGAAGAGATCGCACGCGAAGCATTACGCCTTGCATCACACAAGCTTCCTGTTAAGTGCAAGTTTGTGAAACGAGAAGAAATTGGTGGTGAATCTAATGAAAGCTAATGAAATTCGTGACCTTACCACTGCTGAAATTGAACAAAAAGTTAAATCATTAAAAGAAGAGCTATTCAACCTGCGCTTTCAATTAGCGACTGGACAACTTGAAAACACAGCTCGCATTCGTGAAGTACGCAAAGCGATTGCTCGTATGAAAACTGTAATTCGTGAACGAGAGATCGGCGTTAACAGATAATTGAGAGGAGGTTCTCACAATGAGTGAACGCAACCAACGCAAAGTTTATACTGGACGCGTAGTATCTGACAAGATGGACAAAACTGTTACTGTTCTTGTTGAGACACACAAAAAGCATCCTTTATACGGCAAGCGTGTAAAATACTCTAAGAAATTCAAGGCTCATGATGAGCAAAACGAGGCAAAAATCGGCGACGTAGTACGTATCATGGAAACTCGTCCGCTATCTGCCACAAAACGTTTCCGCCTTGTTGAAGTGGTGGAAAAAGCTGTTATTATCTAATTGTTCGGATTAAGGTTTATTCCGAAGGGAGGTTACTCGCATGATCCAACAGGAAACACGTTTAAAAGTTGCTGACAATTCAGGTGCTCGTGAAGTTCTTACTATTAAGGTTCTTGGCGGTTCTGGCCGTAAGACTGCTAATATCGGAGACATCATCGTTTGCACAGTGAAACAAGCAACACCAGGTGGCGTTGTTAAAAAAGGTGACGTTGTTAAAGCAGTTATCGTTCGTACAAAGACTGGTATGCGCCGTACTGACGGTTCATATATCCGTTTTGACGAGAATGCTTGTGTAATCATCCGTGACGATAAGAGTCCTCGTGGTACTCGTATCTTCGGACCAGTTGCACGTGAGCTTCGTGACAACAACTTCATGAAGATCGTTTCATTAGCTCCAGAAGTACTATAATCTATTCCAAATGCCTTTAAGGAGGTGCACACAGATGCATGTAAAAAAAGGTGACAAAGTAATGGTCATCTCTGGTAAGGACAAAGGCAAAACAGGGATCATCCTTGAAGCTTTTCCAAAGCAAAGCCGCGTTCTTGTTGAAGGAATCAATATCGTGAAAAAACACGCTAAGCCTTCTCAAGTAAATCCACAAGGTGGAATCTTGAACCAGGAAGCACCTATCCATGTATCAAACGTTATGCCTGTTGATCCGAAGTCTGGCAAGCCAACCCGAGTTGGTTACACTGTCGAGAACGGCAAAAAGGTACGCGTTGCTAAAAAATCCGGTGAAGTTCTAGATAAATAGTCTATTGAAGAAGGGAGGTACAATCGATGAACCGCCTAAAAGAAAAGTTCAACAATGAAATAACTCCTGCTCTTATGAGCAAGTTTAACTATAAGTCAATCATGGAAGTTCCTAAACTTGAAAAGATCGTAATCAACATGGGTGTGGGTGACGCTGTTGCCAACGCTAAAGCTCTTGACGTTGCTGTTGAAGAATTAGCTACGATCACTGGTCAAAAGCCAGTTGTGACTCGCGCTAAGAAATCAATCGCTGGCTTCCGCCTTCGTGAAGGTATGCCAATCGGTGCGAAAGTAACTCTTCGCGGAGAGCGCATGTACGAATTCATCGACAAGTTAATTTCAGTATCTTTACCACGTGTACGTGACTTCCGCGGTATCTCTAAGAAGTCTTTCGACGGTCGCGGAAACTACACACTTGGTGTTAAAGAACAATTGATCTTCCCTGAAATTGATTACGATAAAGTAAACAAAGTACGTGGCATGGACATTGTTATTGTAACGACTGCTAACACTGATGAAGAAGCTCGTGAACTATTAACACAATTCGGAATGCCATTTCAAAAGTAATCTCTAATAAGAGGGAGGCGAAAACGTGGCTAAGAAATCAATGATTGCGAAACAAAAACGCACGCCTAAATTCAAAGTACAAGAGTACACTCGCTGTGAGCGCTGCGGCCGTCCGCACTCTGTATACCGCAAATTTAAGCTTTGCCGTATTTGTTTCCGTGAATTAGCATACAAAGGACAAATTCCTGGTGTGAAAAAAGCTAGCTGGTAAAACTGAAAGCTCTGGAAGGAGGTAAATTAAATGGTCATGACAGATCCGATTGCAGATTTGCTTACTCGTATTCGTAACGCGAATATGGTGCGCCACGAAAAATTAGAAGTACCTGCTTCTAACATGAAAAAAGAAATCGCTGAGATCCTTAAGCGTGAAGGTTTCGTGCGTGACGTTGAATATATCGAAGACAACAAACAAGGTATCATCCGTATCTTCTTGAAGTACGGAGCGAACAATGAGCGTGTTATCACTGGTCTTAAGAGAATCAGCAAGCCAGGACTTCGCGTTTACGCAAAATCAAACGAAGTACCTAAGGTACTTAACGGTCTAGGAATCGCATTAGTTTCAACTTCAAACGGCGTTTTAACTGACAAAGAAGCTCGCGCAAAGCAAGTTGGCGGAGAAGTTTTAGCATACGTTTGGTAATAGATTTTCTGAATGAATGGAGGTGCAACAAATGTCACGCGTAGGTAAAAAACCAATTGAAATTCCAGCTGGTGTAACTGTTACTCTTGATAACAACAACGTAACAGTTAAAGGACCAAAAGGTGAATTGTCTCGTACTTTTCACGCTGATATCGAAATCAAGGTTGAAGAGAATGTAGTCAACATTTCTCGCCCAACTGACAACAAGGAACATCGTGCATTGCACGGTACGACTCGTGCGGTTCTTGCTAACATGGTTGAAGGTGTATCTAAAGGATTTGAAAGAGGTCTTGAGCTAGTAGGTGTCGGTTACCGTGCATCTAAGCAAGGCAACAAGCTTGTCCTTAACGTAGGATACTCTCACCCAGTTGAAATCGAGGCAGAAAAAGGCATCGAGATCGAAGTTCCTGCAAATACAAAGATCATCATCAAGGGTACTGATAAAGAGCGTGTTGGCGCATTGGCTGCTAACATCCGTGACGTACGTCCACCAGAGCCTTACAAAGGTAAAGGTATTCGTTATGAAGGCGAATATGTACGCCGCAAAGAAGGTAAAACAGGTAAGTAATGCCGCATAGGTTAACGAAAGGAGTGACGTAAATGATTACGAAGGCTGATAAAAACGCTACTCGCCGTAAGAGACACGCTCGTGTCCGTGCGAAACTAAGCGGAACTGAAGCTCGTCCTCGTCTAAATGTGTTCCGTTCTAACAAGCACATTTATGCTCAACTAATCGACGATGTAAAGGGAGTAACTCTAGCGAGTGCTTCTACTTTAGATAAAGAAGTGAACGTTGAAGGCAATAACCTTGAAGCAGCTAAGCAGATCGGTGAATTAATCGCAAAGCGTGCTGTAGAAAAAGGTTACAAATCAGTAGTATTTGACCGTGGCGGATACCTCTATCATGGCCGCATCCAGGTACTTGCTGATGCTGCCCGTGAAAACGGCTTGGAATTTTAATAGAAAAAGGAGGGACACAAAAAGATGCGTCGTATTGATCCAAACAAACTTGAACTTGAAGAACGCGTAGTTACGGTTAACCGTGTTGCGAAAGTTGTTAAAGGTGGACGCCGTTTCCGTTTTTCTGCTCTAGTAGTAGTAGGAGATAAAAACGGTCATGTCGGTTTCGGTACTGGTAAAGCTCAAGAAGTACCTGAAGCGATTCGCAAAGCTATCGAAGATGCGAAGAAGAACCTAATCCAAGTACCTATGGTTGGTACTACAATTCCTCACCAGGTTATTGGACACTTTGGTGCTGGTGAAATCCTTCTGAAGCCTGCTTCTGAAGGTACAGGAGTTATCGCTGGTGGTCCAGTTCGTGCCGTTCTAGAATTGGCTGGTGTTGCAGACATCCTTTCTAAATCACTAGGAACAAACACACCAATCAACATGGTTCGTGCAACTCTTGACGGATTAAAGCAACTTAAGCGTGCAGAAGACGTAGCAAAGTTACGCGGTAAATCTGTGGAAGAACTGTTAGGATAAGGGAGGGAAATCAAATGGCTAACAAATTAGAAATTACCCTCACTCGCAGCTTGATCGGCCGTCCGCAAGATCAGCGTGAAACAGTTAAGGCTCTTGGCTTACGTAAAGTTAACCAAACAGTTGAGAAGGTTGATAATGCAGCTATCCGTGGCATGATCAACAAAGTATCTCACCTTGTTACAGTAACTGAAAAATAATTTATCCTTTTTAACATAAGGAGGTGCCAACATGAAACTTCACGAATTAAAGCCTGCAGAAGGTTCCCGTAAAGAACGTAAACGTCTAGGACGTGGTATCGGTTCTGGTCAAGGTAAAACTGCTGGTAAAGGTCACAAAGGTCAAAACGCTCGTTCAGGCGGCGGTGTACGCCTTGGTTTTGAAGGTGGTCAAACTCCTTTATTCCGACGCTTGCCAAAACGCGGTTTCACGAACATCAACCGCAAAGAATATGCAGTCGTTAACCTTGATGCTCTAAACGTATTCGAAAATGGAACAGAAGTGACTCCAGAACTATTGATCGAGACAGGTCTTGTCAAGAAAGAATTAGCAGGTGTTAAGATCCTTGCTAAGGGAAGCCTGGACAAGAAATTAACTGTCAAAGCTCATAAGTTCTCCTCTGCAGCCGAAGAAGCAATTAAAGCTGCTGGCGGTCAAACAGAGGTGATTTAATGTTCCAGACAATCTCCAATTTTATGCGCGTGGGTGAAATTAGAAATAAAATTCTCTTCACCCTTTTAATGTTGATTGTATTTCGTATCGGTACATTTATTCCTGTTCCGAACGTAAATGCAGATATTTTAAAAGCACAGGATGACATGAGTGTCTTCGGAGTGCTCAATACATTCGGCGGTGGTGCACTGCAAAACTTCTCTATCTTCGCGATGGGAATCATGCCTTACATCACTGCATCAATCATCATCCAGCTCTTGCAGATGGATGTTGTGCCAAAGTTTACTGAATGGTCGAAACAAGGAGAGGTCGGACGCCGTAAACTAGCTCAGTTTACTCGCTATTTCACGATCGTACTCGGTTTCATCCAGGCTTTCGGTATGTCTTATGGATTTAACAATATGGCAGGCGGATTATTGATCCAGAATGCCGGTATCGGAACTTACATGCTGATTGCTACGGTCTTGACTGCCGGAACTGCATTCTTAATGTGGTTAGGTGAGCAGATCACAGCAAAAGGCGTAGGCAACGGTATTTCAATTATTATCTTTGCAGGTATTGTTGCTGGTATTCCGACAATGGCTAACCAGATTTATGCACAACAGTTCGCTGATGCAGGCGACGCTTTGTTCCTTCGCATTGTTACTGTTTTGTTAATTCTTTTGGCTGTGATCGCAATCATCGTTGGAGTTATCTTTATCCAGCAGGCAACACGTAAGATACCTATTCAATACGCTAAGCGCATGAGCGCAGGCAACAACGCGGTTGGCGGCCAGAACACTCACCTTCCATTGAAAGTGAATGCTGCTGGTGTCATCCCGGTTATCTTCGCGATTTCGTTTATCGTTACACCTCCGACAATCGCTCAGTTCTTCGGCACTAATGATGTGACACTCTGGATCCAGAAGACGTTCGATTATACACAGCCGATCGGCATGATCGTGTATGTGGCACTGATCGTTGCGTTCACGTATTTCTATGCGTTCATCCAGGTGAACCCTGAACAGGTTGCCGAAAACCTGAAGAAGCAAGGTGGATATGTCCCAGGCATCCGTCCGGGCAAAAATACACAGGAATACTTGACAAGGGTTCTTTACCGTCTGACTTTAGTCGGCGCAATCTTCCTTTCAGTAATCTCTGTGCTGCCAGTATTTTTCATTAAATTTGCTGGTCTGCCTCAATCTGTACAGATTGGCGGAACAAGCTTGCTAATCGTAGTCGGCGTTGCGCTAGAAACGATGAAGCAACTTGAAGCTCAGCTGGTAAAACGCCATTATAAAGGCTTTATAAAATAAGATTTAGGGGACTCTTAGTTCCCTGAATCTTTAAATAGAGACTGAGGGGGAAAACTTGTGAATTTAGTTCTGATGGGGCTTCCGGGTGCCGGTAAGGGCACGCAAGCCGACAAAATTGTTGGTAAATACAACATCCCTCATATCTCAACTGGAGATATGTTCCGTGCAGCTATCAAAGAAGGAACGGAACTTGGACTACAGGCAAAATCGTTTATGGACAAGGGAGAGCTAGTTCCTGATGAAGTTACAATCGGGATTGTCCGTGAGCGCCTAAGCAAGGAAGATTGTGAGAATGGGTTCCTTTTGGATGGTTTCCCGCGCACAGTCGCTCAAGCTGAGGCTCTAGACACTATGCTTGCTGATCTTGGCAAAAAAATTGATTATGTCATCAACATTGATGTTGATCAAAGTATTCTGATGGAGCGTTTGACAGGACGCAGGATTTGTAAAAACTGTGGAGCAACTTACCACCTCGTATTCAATCCTCCAGCAAAGGAAGGCGTTTGTGATCGTTGTGGAGGCGAGCTGTACCAGCGCGCTGATGATAATGCTGAAACAGTCCAAAACCGTCTGGAAGTTAATATCCAGCAAACAAAGCCTCTGTTGAACTTCTATGAAGATAAAGGTTACTTGCGCAATATCAACGGTCAGCAGGACATTAATGTCGTATTTGCTGATATCGAAGAATTGCTTGGGGGCTTAAATTAATGATCATCTGCAAAACCCCTCGTGAAATAGAGATTATGCGAGAAGCAGGTCGTATTGTTGCGTTGACTCACCAGGAGTTGAAGAAACATATTGCTCCTGGCATTAAAACTGAAGAACTGGATGCCATTGTTGAAGATTTCATCCGCAAACATGGTGCTACTCCTTCTTTTAAAGGTTATAATGGTTTTCGCGGCAGCATCTGTGCATCCGTCAATAACGAACTAGTTCACGGGATTCCTGGTGAACGGGTTCTGAAAGATGGCGACATCATCAGCATTGATATCGGTGCCAAGTACAACGGATACCACGGGGACTCCGCCTGGACTTATCCGGTAGGGATGATTGATGAAGAATCCCAGCGTCTGTTGGACGTGACTGAAGAATCTTTGTTCATAGGCTTAAAAGAAGCCAAGCCAGGAGAACGTCTTTCGAATATCTCCCATGCGATTCAAACGTATGTAGAATCAGAAGGCTTTTCGATCGTTCGTGAGTATGTCGGCCATGGAATTGGGCAAGAATTGCATGAGGACCCGCAAATTCCTCATTACGGCCCTCCTAACAGGGGACCCAGGCTGAAGCCTGGTATGGTTCTATGTATAGAACCGATGGTGAATGCAGGAAGCCGCTATGTTAAAACGTTAGCCGATGATTGGACTGTCGTGACGGTTGACGGTAAGATGTGTGCCCATTTCGAGCATACTATCGCGATCACGGAAGATGGCTTCGAGATTTTAACGAAGGCCTGATTGATCGATTCCGTACACCTGATGCTTTTTTAAATCGCAAATAGGCGAAAATGTAATTTAATGCGGACGGGAAGACAGCTTTATGTTATAATCATAAGGTTGATTATTTCTCAACAATAATTTCTGGTTGCATTGCTGCTTAGAACTTGTCACAATTGGAAAGCTGCACTCCGGTATAACGGAGTATATGATTTAATACGAAATTGAATAAAGAAGGGAGACCAGTATATGGCGAAAGATGATGTAATTGAAATTGAAGGCACAGTAACTGAAACTTTGCCGAATGCAATGTTTAAGGTAGAATTAGAGAATGGTCATACCGTGTTAGCTCATGTTTCCGGCAAAATTAGAATGCACTTCATTCGAATCCTGCCTGGAGATAAAGTAACAGTTGAGCTTTCTCCATATGATTTGACTCGCGGAAGAATTACCTACCGCTTTAAATAAACCGTGACTCCGTACTATCAAGGAGGTTAGAGTAATGAAAGTGAGACCATCTGTTAAGCCAATTTGCGAGAAGTGTAAAGTTATTCGCAGACGCGGTAAAGTAATGGTGATCTGTGAAAACCCTAAACATAAACAAAAACAAGGTTAATATTAAAGGAGGTGCGCATCTAGATGGCACGTATTGCTGGTGTAGATATTCCACGTGAAAAGCGTGTAGTTATTGCTTTAACATATATTTATGGGATCGGCAGACCAACTGCTGAAAAGGTTCTTTCTGATGCTGGTGTTTCTGAAGACACTCGCGTTCGCGATCTTACTGAAGAAGAACTAAACAAAATCCGTGATATCATCGATAAGCTAAAGGTAGAAGGTGACCTTCGCCGTGAAATTTCATTAAACATCAAGCGTCTAATGGAAATCGGTTCATACCGTGGCTTGCGTCATCGTCGTGGCTTGCCTGTTCGCGGACAAAACACGAAGAACAACGCACGTACTCGTAAAGGTCCTCGTAAGACTGTAGCTAACAAGAAAAAATAATCCGTAAAGGAGGGTAACATTTAAATGGCTCGTAAAACTAATACACGCAAACGCCGCGTCAAAAAGAATATTGAAAGTGGAGTTGCGCATATTCGTTCAACTTTTAACAACACTATCGTAACAATTACAGACGTACATGGTAATGCATTATCATGGTCTAGTGCAGGTGCGCTTGGTTTCAAGGGTTCACGTAAATCCACTCCATTCGCAGCACAAATGGCTGCTGAAACTGCAGCTAAGACTTCAATGGAACATGGCCTAAAAACTCTTGAGGTTACTGTTAAGGGACCAGGTGCTGGCCGTGAAGCAGCAATCCGTGCTCTTCAAGCAGCAGGTCTTGAAGTTACAGCGATCAAAGATGTAACTCCAGTTCCTCATAACGGTTGCCGCCCACCAAAACGTCGCCGTGTTTAATTTTTCTGTATAGAATTTGTAGTCCTGTCTATAATGGGATATGATACAAATATTTTCTAGGTATACAGAAATCATTAATCCAGTTGTTGTGCACAAACGGGAACGTATACATGGGGGAATTTCGGTAAGGTAAAAAGCCTGCCGGGGTTTCGACGTTTTGAAGGAGGGTATATTTGATGATCGAAATAGAAAAACCAAAAATCGAAACGGTTGAGATCAGCGATGATGCCAAGTACGGCAAGTTTGTCGTAGAACCGCTTGAGCGTGGATATGGTACAACTTTGGGTAACTCCTTACGTCGTATCCTATTATCTTCACTCCCAGGTGCAGCTGTCACATCGATTCAAATCGATGGAGTACTTCATGAGTTCTCAACAATTGAAGGCGTCGTAGAAGATGTTACATCAATCATTCTAAACGTTAAGAAATTAGCGTTGAAAATCTACTCTGATGAAGAGAAGACACTTGAAATCGACTTGCAGGGCGAAGGTCCAGTTACTGCAGCATCGATTACGCATGACAGTGATGTTGAAATCCTTAATCCGGATCTTCAAATCGCGACACTTTCAAGCAAAGGTTCATTGCGTATGCGTTTGACTGCAAGAAGAGGACGCGGTTATACTCCTGCAGACCAAAACAAGCGTGAAGACCAGCCGATCGGTGTTATTCCTATCGACTCAATCTATACGCCAGTTTCTCGTGTAACTTATCAGGTAGAAAACACACGTGTAGGGCAAATGACGAATTATGACAAGCTGGTATTTGACGTATGGACAGATGGCAGCACAGGTCCTAAGGAAGCTATTGCACTAGGTTCTAAGATCTTGACTGAGCACTTGAACATTTTTGTCGGCCTGACTGACGAAGCTCAAAATGCTGAGATCATGGTTGAAAAAGAAGAAGATCAAAAAGAAAAAGTTCTGGAAATGACAATTGAGGAACTTGACCTTTCTGTTCGATCATATAACTGCTTAAAGCGTGCCGGTATCAACACTGTCCAGGAGCTTGCTCACAAGACAGAGGAAGATATGATGAAAGTGCGTAACCTTGGCAGAAAATCATTAGAAGAAGTAAAAGCAAAACTAGAAGAGCTAGGCTTAGGCTTGCGCAAGGATGACTAGTTATTGATTTACTAGCCATATTGCTGTCAGTCTCATAACTGCCGGCTTATGACTTCAACAAAGGAGGGAAACACTCATGGGATACAGAAAGTTAGGACGCACAAGTGCCCAGCGTAAAGCAATGCTACGTGACTTAACAACTGATTTGATTATCAATGAGCGTATTGAAACTACTGAAACACGTGCGAAAGAGCTTCGTTCAGTTGTTGAGAAAATGATTACTCTTGGAAAGCGCGGAGACCTTCACGCTCGCCGTCAAGCATCTGCTTGGGTTCGCCACGAAGTTGCAAACGCTGAAACAAACCAGGATGCAGTACAGAAATTATTCGCTGACATCGCTCCACGTTATGCTGAGCGTCAAGGTGGATACACTCGTATCATGAAACTTGGACCACGCCGCGGTGACGGTGCGCCAATGGTAATTATCGAGTTAGTTTAATACGTTAAACACTCGGGCAAGGGCGATGGACAGTTTATACAAACTTGTTTCATCCCCTTTTTTTACTATACGCGGGGAGTGAATTCCCTGCCGAAAACTGAAAAAAGCAGCACAAGCCAAAACGAGCGTTATGATGAGCAGGCCACTAGAGAAGGAAAAGTTCACTCGCCTCTTTGGCCGGTTACTTCAGGATTGAACGAGACGTCCTGAATCGGTGTTGATTGATATGGATTATGGATCCGTACAATTTCCGCCGGAGTTTTTCTGCCTGTCTCGTCTAGCTCATGCACTTCTCCCCAGTCCTTTTAGGACATTGCCATTTGCGGATCGCTTCCGCTCGGGGAGAGGTGCAGGCTTTTTTTATATCCGGAGATTTTTTATATAATAAAAATGCAATTAAATAGAGAAGAGTCAGTGAAGAAGAGTTGAGAGGAGGAAGACGGAGATGAGCAAGCCCCTTGTAAGCATCCAAAATGTTTCTTTCAGTTATGAAGGGCAACAGAATCCTGCCTTGAATAATATCAGCTTTGATATTTATGAAGGTGAATGGCTGGCAATTGTTGGCCACAACGGGTCAGGCAAGTCAACGCTTGCCAAGCTTTTGAACGGTCTGCAATTTCCCCAGGAGGGCTCCATTACCGTATGCGGCTATACCTTATCCGAGGACACCGTATGGGATATCAGAGAAAATGTAGGAATGGTTTTTCAAAATCCTGATAATCAATTCGTTGGAACAACGGTTCGGGATGATGTGGCTTTTGGTCTGGAAAATCACGGCGTGCCAAGGGAAACCATGGTAGAGCGCGTGCAGAATTCTCTTGAAAAAGTCAAAATGGGATCCTTTCTGAATCAAGAGCCGCACCATCTTTCAGGCGGCCAAAAACAGCGTGTCGCCATCGCAGGTGTTCTTGCCCTGCAGCCGGCTATTATCATATTGGACGAGGCAACATCCATGCTCGATCCACGCGGCCGGGCAGAGGTCATAGACACTGTACGTGATTTGAAGAATCGTGAAAATATTACGGTCATCTCCATCACCCATGACCTTGAGGAAGCAGCAAAGGCTGACAGAATCATCGTCATGAATAAGGGCGAACTTTACCGAGAAGGAAGCCCTGAGGAGATTTTCGAGATGGATCAAGAACTGGTTAAATTGGGACTGGATATTCCTTTCCCTGTAAAAATGAGCAAAATCATGCGTCAAAAGGGAATAGAACTTGCAAAATCATATTTGACAGAAGAAGAGCTGGTGACTGGATTATGGACATCTCACTCAAAAATGTAGAATATCGTTACCAGGCTGATTCCCCATTCGAGCGTCTTGCCATATCCGATGTATCCTTTGACATTCCTTCTGGGACCTATCTTGCAATCATCGGCCACACGGGTTCAGGCAAGTCAACAGTACTTCAACATCTGAATGCATTGTTAAAGCCTACTAACGGCTCTGTAATAATAGGAAGCAGAGAAATCAAAGCAAAGCGAAAAGAAAAGAATCTGAAAAGTGTCCGTGAGAAAGTGGGCATTGTGTTCCAATTCCCTGAACACCAGTTATTCGAAGAAACAGTAGAGAAAGATATCATGTTTGGCCCGATGAATTTTGGTGTTTCAGAGAAGGAAGCGAAGGCTCGAGCAAGGGCTGCGATCAGCCTGGTGGGACTGCCTGAAGAAATCCTTCAGAAATCACCATTTGACTTATCAGGCGGACAGATGCGACGGGTTGCAATTGCAGGCGTGCTTGCAATGGAGCCGGAAGTCATTGTTCTGGACGAGCCGACTGCAGGACTCGATCCACGCGGCCGGAAAGAAATCATGGACTTATTTTATACTCTTCATAAAAAGAGAAATTTATCCACTATTCTCGTTACCCATAGCATGGAAGACGCTGCACGTTATGCGGATGAGATTGTCGTCATGCATCAGGGAAAGGTTTATTCAAAAGGCACACCTGATCAGATTTTTTCCAATCCTAAGGCGCTGATTGACATGGGACTCGATGTTCCAGAGGTGGTAGGGTTGCAATTAAGGATTGAGGAAGCATTCAACACGAAATTCAGCAAAATCAGTCTCTCCGAGGATGAACTTGCCGAAATGGTCGCAGTGTTTTTGGAAGGGGGAGATTCAAAATGATGGAGAAAATGATCTTTGGCCGCTATGTGCCAGGAGATTCGATCCTGCATCGGATGGACCCCCGCTCCAAGCTGATTATCGTCTTCTTGTTCGTCTGCGTGGTGTTCATCGCGAATAATGTGATGACATATGGCATCCTTGCCGCATACACATTCCTGATGGTCGGGATGTCCAAGATTCCTCCGAGATTCCTGTATGGTGGTTTGAAGCCAGTGCTGCTGCTTGTCATCTTTACCTTCTTGCTCCACCTTTTCATGACAAAGGGAGGCGAACTCGTTTTTGAGCTAGGCTGGCTGAAAATCTATGAGGAGGGAATCAGGCAGGGGATCTTTATCTCCCTGCGTTTCTTGCTATTGATTCTGATCACGTCACTTTTGACGCTGACGACCACTCCAATCGAGATTACAGACGGTCTGGAAACCTTGTTGAACCCTTTGAAAAAATTCAAGTTCCCTGTTCACGAACTGGCACTGATGATGTCCATTTCATTGAGATTCATCCCAACGCTCATGCAGGAAACGGATAAAATCATGAAGGCGCAAACGGCAAGAGGGGTAGAGTATAACAGCGGACCAATCAAAGAACGTATTAAAGCCATCGTACCCTTGCTGATTCCGTTATTCATCAGCTCGTTCAAGCGGGCAGAGGAGCTCGCAGTCGCGATGGAGGCCAGAGGTTACAAAGGCGGGGAAGGACGCACAAAATACCGCCAGCTGACATGGGGAATGTCTGACACAAGCATGATCCTGTTCCTTGCAACAGTAACGATTCTATTAATTGTCTTAAGAGGGTAATGAAAATGCCGCGAATAAAATGTACAGTATCATACGATGGCACCCATTTTTCCGGCTATCAGGTTCAGCCTGGCAAAAGGACGGTCCAGGGAGACATCGAAAAGGTGCTGGAAAAGCTGAATAAGGGTGAAAGCGTCAGGATCAGCGCATCAGGCCGTACAGACGCAAGCGTGCATGCCCGCGGCCAGGTTATTCATTTTGACACAATGCTTGAAATTGAGCCTTCCAAGTGGCAAATTGCGCTTAATTCATTGCTCCCTGATGACATTGCCGTTAACTCAGCGGAAATCGTCCCAAACGATTTTCACGCCCGCTTTGATGCGTCAGGAAAAGAATACCGATACTTTTTGTATCCGTCTAAGAATCGGGACCCTTTCAAGCGTAATTATGCTTATCAGTTTCCATTTGCGCTGGATTTCGCGGCAATGCGGGAGGCTGGCAAGCATCTTCTTGGGACACATGACTTTACTAGTTTTTGCTCTGCGAAAACAGAAGTGGAAGACCGCGTAAGGGAATTGAAGGAAATAGACATCCGCGAGGAAAATGGGATGTTGGTGTTCCGGTTTGTCGGCAACGGTTTCCTTTACAATATGGTGAGGATTCTTGTCGGTACTTTGCTGGAAGTGGGCACTGGCAAGAGAGCAGCTGACAGCATGCCAGAACTGTTGCTGCTAAAGGATCGAACCCTCGCCGGCAAGACAGCACCAGGGCATGGATTGTATCTTTGGAAGGTATTTTATGAAGAAGATTGATCATGAATGATAAAAAAACAATATGACAACTAATCCTGGTGTTGACAATCTCTCAAACACGGGTTAATATATCATATGTATGTATTTTAAACCCACGATCAGCCCCGGAAGAGCTTTATCGTGTTTGAAAATATACTCACAAATGAACTTGATTTTTTTTTGACTATTTAGGAGGGAAACTCATGCGTACAACGTTTATGGCAAATGCCAACAATATCGAGCGTAAATGGTACGTAGTTGACGCTGCAGGCAAGACTCTTGGTCGCCTTTCAACTGAAGTTGCAGCTATTCTACGTGGTAAACATAAACCAACTTTCACACCACATGTTGACACTGGTGATCACGTAATCATCATCAACGCTTCTAAGATCGAACTTACTGGTAAGAAACTTACTGACAAAATCTACTACCGCCACACAATGCACCCAGGTGGATTGAAGCAAAGAACAGCTCTTGAAATGCGTACTAACTACGCTGAAAAGATGCTTGAACTTGCAATCAAAGGTATGCTTCCAAAGAACTCTCTTGGACGCCAAATGTTCAGAAAGCTTCATGTATATGCTGGTAACGAGCATCCACATCAAGCACAACAACCTGAAGTTTACGAACTTCGCGGATAATTAATAAGGAGGTAATTGACTTGGCACAGGTTCAATATATCGGTACTGGTCGTCGTAAGAGCTCCGTTGCACGAGTTCGTTTAGTACCAGGCACTGGAAAAATTACAATCAACGATCGTGAAATTGAAAACTATATCCCATTCGCAGCGCTACGTGAAGTAGTTAAGCAGCCACTTGTTGCTACTGAAACTGTAGGAAGCTACGATATTCTTGTAAACGTAAATGGCGGTGGATACACTGGCCAGGCTGGCGCAATCCGCCACGGTATCGCTCGTGCGTTACTACAAGCTGACCCAGAATTCCGTCCAACACTTAAGCGTGCAGGACTACTGACTCGTGACGCTCGTATGAAAGAACGTAAGAAATACGGTCTTAAAGGCGCTCGTCGTGCACCTCAGTTCTCAAAGCGTTAATTTTTGGCGCTTCAAAAGGCTCTCAACCATTGGTTGGGGGTCTTTTTTTATTCATTGGAAAAATGGAGAAAACGGGGACATTCAAAAATGTCCCCGTCCCAATCAATTAATCTTCATATCCCTGCATGGATTCCATATGGCTGGCAATCATCGCGATGATCGTAGGCGCTTCTTCCTTTGTAAAAATAAAATTTGTTTCGTCTTTGATTATTTCATCATCTTCAGTCCATAATCGGTTAATGCGGCGAAGAACTCCGTCTCCGGTTTCCTCCACAAGCCCAAATTGATACGTCACTTCTACCTCTTCTTCCCTAAAGAAGGCTGTGACTTCAGGAGTTTCCCATTCCACATCTATTTCTTCAAAAAGGTCATCATCATCAACCAGTTCAGAGTAGTATAGTCCATCCTCTTCATCCGAGACATCGAACTGAGCATCATCATAGGCATCTGTATATACCGTGTCATCATCATCCACAGCATATACAACATCCACACCGTCGTCCTCGTCGTTTATGTAGTTGTGAAAACCTTCGTGAACGGCATCTACGATATCGTCAATATCTGATAGAATGACTCTTGCCGGCTGCTCCAGTTCATCATCGATTGTTTCAGTATAAAACTCTTCATTGTGCGGATCGAAAAAAAGAGTATAGAAATATTCCCTTTCATCATCCGCGTAATCCACAAAAAACTCAATTCTCGGATGCTTTGATCCTCTCTCAACAGCCATCTGGCCTTCCTGATCATATTTCTCGCAAATGGATTCAAGGTGATCCTGCAATTCCCCAACCACACGGTCAAACCATTCCATCGACATAGCCATCCATCCCTTCGTCAGTATTCTGTATTAGTTTGCCCCGCGGGTGAAAATTCCTCATAGAATAGGTTGGTAAATCATGTTAGTGGTGAAAGGAGACTTGCTGCATTTCCCGAAATGGGGAAATTGAAGCGTAAACGGTAAAAGGAAGGGGTCTGCATTGCCCGAAAATAACAAACCGAAGCAGTAACCGTAAAAGGAGACCTAATGCAGCGATCAAAAATGAAGTTTTGTACCTGAAGAGGTAATGGATACTGATGAATACCAAAAACCGCCTGTAAGCCCAGGCGGTTCTTGTCTACATTCCAAGCATTTTATCAGCCAACTCAGGAAAATCAATAAAAGGATTTCGGTTTCCCTGCAGCTCCTGGATTGCTGCATTTCGATGTTGTTCATAAATCGTTACTGGATGCTCGAAATGCCACCGCAGTAACAGATCGAAATCCATTTTATCCTTAAGAGAAATCACATCACTGTACCTTAAATCAAAATAGAAAACGGCTCTTGCCACATAGCCCTTGCCATACTCAGGCTCGAACTTATTACCATCTGCCATGCCGCAGCCTGTCCGAATTCCTGTAGCTTCCACTTCAGGTGGATAGAACTGAAAATCATAATACGGGTAATTGCTCCTCATGCTGTTGCAGCCTGGCTCACAGGCAAAGAGGTGGTGAAGATCGCCCCGCATTGGCTCGTCCCCGTCAAACCAGGATTGGGGTACTACATGCTCTGTATTAAAGATAACCTGTCCTTCGAGACCTCCTTCTTCTAGAGTTTTCAATAGATATAAATCCTCTTCCATTACCTTCACGGGGTCAAGGTCCTGTCCCGAATACAAGCTCTTCAGCTGGAGGTTTTCCTGCAGATCGACCCAAGGATATACATACTCATGGGGGGAGTATCTTAACTGGACAGTATGGGTATTCTTCAGCAGGGAATGCAGTTCTTCTGGAGCAAAAGCTGTACCGCAATAATACTTGTTCCGCTTTTCCGAATCCTGGACAGCATCGTAATATGTTTTGTTATTGATATTTTGAACATAAGCCGCGATAGCCGGAGTGGTACGGATCATACTGCATCCATGACCATAGCTTTGAAGTTCTGTTCTAAGATTTCATTCAAGAGATCAGGTACTGTCAGGTAAACAAGGCCGTTGCCTTCCAGTTTTAACGAATTGCCCAATGGAACAGTCCGCTTGATCAATTGAGCATATAACTCCGGTTCGGAAAGATCTCTCTCAAACCGCTGTTTTGCATAAGTTTTTATCAACGCCAGTGCACCTGATACATGCGGAGCGGCCATTGATGTTCCGCTCAAAGTTGCATATTTTCCGTTGAGATAAGTAGAAGTAATGGCTTCGCCAGGCGCGACTAAATCAATTTCATTATGTGAATTTGTAAAATCGGATGAGCCTCTTTCAAGGTTCACCGCGCCAACACTGATGACTTCGTTATAAGCACCGGGGTAGGCGAATTCATTCGTGGAGTCGTCGCCGTCGCCTTCATTACCTGCGGCGCATACGACAAGGATGTTATTTTTAACAGCAGTTTTAATTGCTTCGTGGAGTTCATTTACATCCGCCGGCCCGCCAAGTGACATCGAGATGACATCTGCTTTTTGTTCAATGGCATAGTGGATTCCTTTGATGATCCACTCATACTTGCCGGAACCTGCTTTATTCAGTACTTTTACAATCAATAATCCAGCTTCGGGAGCAACACCAATCACGCCTGCCTCATTTTCATGAGCGGCAATCGTACCAGCTACATGAGTGCCATGGCCATTGTAATCATTGAAAATATCCGGGTTGCCGCGGTCATCGTCAGTAAAATTCCTGCCGCCGATGATTCTGTCCTTTAAATCAGGGTGGGTGGTTTCACAGCCAGTGTCCAATACAGCTACTTTAATCCCCGTTCCTTTTGTCTCGTTCCAAAGCTTGGGAGCCTGAATTAACTCCACGCCCTTTGGGACTTCTTTTATTTCCTCAGTTTCTTCAATAACTTTGTAAGGAATAACGCGAACATCTTGCTCCATATCTTTCCCTCCTCAGAGATAAAATTGAAGCCTGTTCTAGTTGTAATAACTAGTCTAACAATTCTGACTATTAATGAACAGTACCGTTAGTAGGGTTATTACTAGAAAAAAATATCCAAATATGGGCAATTCATACTAATTCAGTAAGCTGGAAATTATTCAGTAAACGTCTGAGAAAACTGGAAAAGGAAACGTTCTTCAATGTGGTATTACACCATCAGGTAGGTTGAACACTATTTCCTAAGGGGTGAGAATACTTTGAACGTCGTAACGACTTTTGTAGATAAAAGAAGGCAAAAACAAGTCAAGTATGAGCGATCGATGCTCCGTGAATTATCAATTAATATCCTGCAAAACAGGGTTAAACAATATTTTGGATCTTCAAGGCTTACCTCTAATCTTGTGATGAATTCAGGAATAGAAGAAGCTTGTTATGATGTGGCGATAGAAGCATATTTGCTCGGTGCTAAATTCAGCCGATTTGGATATTTTGGTGAATCAATCGAAACAGTAAGGCCTCGGTGTGAACAAGAAGAAAGGCACCTGATCGATACTCTCTATAATTTTTTCCTGTTCTGGGGGAAGGGAGAAGAGGGTGCAGGGTCAGAGGAGCTTTACTACTTATGCGAGCGATACGTTGACAGCTGGTGGAGTGAAGGGTTTTTCAAAGGCGAAAAGAAATATAAACTGAGGCTCCACTAAACCTGCTCAAGTTCTAAACCACTGCCTTGTCCCATATAGTTAATTATCAGGGACTAACTTGGGAAGGGTGGTTTAGAAGGTGCTGAAAAAATTCAAAGTATTATTATTTGCAGCCGGCCTCATCGTGCTGTTCATCATATTGCAATATGATTTTACCGATAACGATTCTTGGGAATCGTGGAACCTGCCGCTTTCCGGGAAAATCATCTATCTTGATCCGGGGCATGGAGGCGTGGACCCGGGTGCAGGTGACGAGGAACCTTTTGAAAAAGATATCGCATTGAACGTTTCCCTCAAATTGCGGGATTATCTACAGCAGCAGGGAGCGATAGTCATCATGACGCGTGAAACAGACGTCGATCTCGCCGATAAAGGCCTTAAGGGTTACAGCAAAAGAAAGGTACAGGATTTGAAAAGGCGCCTGGATTTAATCAATGAATCAGAAGCAGACTTTTATGCGACGATCCATTTGAACGCGATTCCTTCTGCAAGGTGGAAAGGAGCACAAACCTTTTACTCCACCAATTTCAAGGATAATAAGCGGGCGGCCAAATTGATTCAGGATGAACTGCGCCGCAATCTTGAGAATACTGACCGCGATGCTAAGGCGGCAAACAGCATCTATTTATTGAAACATACGAATAAGCCTGGTGTTCTGGTGGAAATCGGCTTTTTATCCAACCCTGGGGAAGCGGCAAACCTGAAACGAGAGGACTATCAGGAAAAAGTCGCTGCTTCTATCTATGATGGGATGCTACGTTATTTTACCGATGAACAGAAATTCTGGGAAAAATAAAGAAGGGTCATGGATCCTTCTTTTTTATATGAGGGGCTGACCAAGGCGCTTACGCTATTCTTTCAGAAATGTGTGATAGGTTTAACACTTCGTAATATTATCAATATGGTATACTGTGAGTGGAGACAAAATTTACAGAGGAGGGTGTCATTATGTTATCTGAAGCTAAGGTGCGTGAACTTTTAAAAGACCTTAAGGAACCTTTTTTACATAAAACACTCGAAGAAATAAATGCCATCGAAGAAATTAAGATAAAAGAAGAGAAGAATCATGTAAGCGTTAAAATTGGCATTGCGAAGACGGGCACTGCTGAGCAGCTGCAATTGCAGTCGCAAATCGTGAACATTTTAAAAGAAGCAGGAGCAGCATCTGTGGGATTAAGATTTGCAGAACTGCCTGCAGAGGTCCTTGCACAATTCCAGACAGCGGCTCCAGAAGAGGAAGGTCTGCTATCTCCTAATAGTAAAACAACATTCATCGCCATCGCGAGCGGTAAGGGCGGCGTTGGGAAATCAACTGTTTCAGTCAACCTCGCTGTTTCACTTGCCCGTTTAGGCAAAAAAGTGGGACTGGTTGATGCCGATATCTATGGTTTCAGCGTTCCTGACATGATGGGAATCACGAAGCGTCCGGTTGTAAGAGGAGAAAGAATCATTCCGGTTGAAAGACATGGAGTGAAGGTCATCTCAATGGGATTCTTCGTAGAAGACAATGCACCAATCATCTGGCGCGGACCAATGCTCGGAAAAATGCTGAACAGCTTCTTTAACGAAGTGGAGTGGGGAGATCTAGACTATCTGCTGCTGGACTTGCCTCCAGGAACAGGTGATGTGGCATTGGATGTTCACACCATGCTGCCATCATGTAAAGAAATCATTGTTACAACACCGCATCCGACAGCTGCATTTGTTGCTGCGCGTGCGGGTGCGATGGCGCTTAGAACAGAACATGAAATCCTAGGTGTTATTGAGAACATGTCCTACTTTGAAAGCAAGCTGACTGAGGAAAAGGAATACGTCTTTGGAAAAGGCGGCGGTGAAAAATTAGCCGATGAGCTGAACACGAAGCTGCTGGGGAAACTTCCGTTAGGACAACCTACATGGAACGAAGAGGACTTTGCTCCATCTATTTACCAGGAAGATGATAAAATTGGTGCAATCTATACAAACATTGCCCAGGAAGTCATCCACATGCTTGAGAAGTAACAAAGGAAGCCTCTCCTGTTTTTTAGGAGAGGCTTTTCCATTTATCCATTTAGAACGTTACTGTCCACCAGAACCGCCACCAGATTCCCCGCCGCCACCGCCGCCGGAACCGCCACCGCCTTCTTCAGAGCCGCCTTCAGGCTTTTGGGTCGGTATTTCCTCTGCTGCTTTAACGATCAGGGCCTGCAATTTCGCTTTAAACAGCGGGCTTTCAAATGTTTCGGTCATCACTTTCTGTAAATGTTCCCGATACTCCTTGCTTTTTAGGACATTAGTCAATTCTTTTTCCAGTTCAGGATCCTTCATGACCTCTATCATCATGCCTTTGTACTCGGGGTCCTTCATGAGATTCTTCAACAGTTTTTCATTTTCTTCCTTCATGCTCTTCGCGACACTTTCTGCGAACTTTGGATCTTCAAATGATTTTTTCCAGAAATCCATACCTTTGTCTGAGGTCAAGGTTTTCTCGATTGTATCGGTCACGACCGGCTGGTCCATAATCAATTTTTCTTTCATGCCATCGTCACCCATTACTTCCTGGATCGCTTTCTTGCCATCGTCCGTTTTTAGGATGTCGACAACCATCTTCTTTGTTTCTTCATAATCAACCTGCCCCCCGCCTGTCTCTGTTGGAGCACAGCCGGCAGCTAAAAGTAAAAGAGATGCGGGGAGTACAATTCTAATCCATTTTTTCATCTTCATTCCCCTTTCACATAGACAGCCCTAATCTTAGAATGAGTAATATGACAAATTGTTATGCACGAATATCACTGCCTAGATTTTTCAGGCATGCATTGGTACAATCAAAGAAGTGCAATTTATTTTTTGTTTTGGGGGAAAAAATTGTGACAAGCCGTAATTGGGTTAACCTATTTCTGACCACCCTTGCAGTAGGGGCAGTTTCTACCGCTGTGGTCGGTTTTATTGTTCGCTGGAGTGAATTCCAGCAGCTATTAAGTGATTTTAATTTTATTGAGTTCCTTTCGATATTAGTATGGCTGATGGGTGTAGGACTTATATTTAGCATTCTTAGCCAAATGGGTTTCTTTGCTTATCTTACGGTGCACCGGTTTGGGCTTGGTATTTTTAAATCTGCTTTCCTTTGGAATGCAGTACAGATCATTCTGATTGTTTTTGTTCTGTTTGATCTCGTTTATCTCCGTTATAATTCATTTGCAGAAAGTGGCGAAAGCATCCTGCCATATTTGGGCCTTGCGCTGATCGTGCTTGCAGCTGGCTTGGTTGTCGCGCTTTTGAAGTCGAAACAAACCAATAAGGAAGCTTTCATACCAGCACTGTTTTTCATGGTAGTGGTAACAGTAATTGAGTGGGTGCCTGTCTTGAGGGTGAATGAGCATAGCTGGCTGTACCTGATGCTATTCCCATTATTGATATGCAATGGTTATCAGCTTCTTCGCCTCCATAAGCTGAATCAGAAGTCCCTTGAAGAGCGGAAAGCACTTCAGGAAAAGCGCAATACCCATAAAAAAACACAAAAAAAACCGTCCAATGCCTAATTGGACGGTTATTTTATTTCAGTGGACTTGGAGTCGCCGTTTGCGATCATTTCTGAAACTGTGACCATTTTAAAATTTTTGCCCCTGATATCTTTTAATACGACCGGCAAAGCATCGGCAGTCTGTTTGGCAGAATCAGACGCGTGCATTAAAAGAATATCGCCTTTTTTAGCCTTTGCGGCATTTTCTGCAATCACAGATGTGCCAGGATTAGTCCAGTCCTTAGTATCAAGACTCCAGTGGACGACTGTGTAGCCAAGGCGTTCCGCAATTTTCAATGTGCGCTGGTCAAAATGGCCTGTAGGTGCACGAAGCAGTTCAATGTTTTTTACATTCAGTTTTTTGAATGCTTCCTGAGCCTTCATGATATCCCGCCTGATTTTGTCCTCCTCAAGCTCGGTGTAATCCTTGTAGTCATAGCCTAGCATGCCAATCTCATAACCCTCCTTAACCATTCGGTTTACAAGGTCAGGGTGCCTTTCTGCCCATGAGCCGGATAAAAAGAAGGTTACTGCTCCTGCTTTTTCTTTCTTTAGTACATCAAGAATAGGTTCGGCTTTTTCGTCTCCCCAGCCAATATTGAAGGTCAGGGCCAGGTCCTTTTCTCCTTTATAAATAGCTTTTGGGCTATCCTTTGCAGAAAAGGCAGGGATTTGCACCATATTTTCCATGTACAAGAACCATGCTGTGAAAAAAGCAGCGATCATAATGACGGCAATCTGTTTAATTGACTTAGCATTCAGAACAAAAAAGAAATTCATTTTTCTCACCACCTCGTCCAATGCACTCCTTGTCTAATTTTTATTCGGGTTTTCAAAAGATATGATAATAAAAAATGCGATTATAAAAATCATGAAATAAGATAAGACTACAATCACTATGAGAATATGAACAGGAGTGTATGTATGCTTGGTGTTCTGATCAATGAAAAAGAACTGAAAGAACTAGAATACTTAATCAAAAGGGAAATGGATGAAATATTATTCGATTTGAAGGATGATCGAATTGACCATGTTGTAAAGAGATCCATGAGAGAAAGATATCAAATCTTGTTTTCCCTGTTCAAAAGAGTAGCTACGCCCAAGGAATGCCTAAAGTATATGCCGGCAAAAAAGAGCATGTATAAAGGCTGATTACATAATGTAAAACTTTTTTCGTATTTCTTGTTGACGGGATTAAATTATCCTGTTATATTAATAAACGTCGCTGCTGAGCCAGTCGGTAACTTGATTACACAGCGGTGAAAATAATAAAAAATGTGATTGACACCATGTTGAACACATGCTATATTATGAAAGTCGCTTCTGAGCGGCGAAGTATTGAATTGCTCTTTGAAAACTAAACAAACAAGCGTCAACAAACAATAATATTCTTGCTTCTATTATAGAAGACAAGAGCCAACGTTTTATTTTATGAGCTAACTCATAACTCTTTCTTGGAGAGTTTGATCCTGGCTCAGGACGAACGCTGGCGGCGTGCCTAATACATGCAAGTCGAGCGGATCTTCATTAGCTTGCTTTTGAAGATTAGCGGCGGACGGGTGAGTAACACGTGGGCAACCTGCCTGTAAGACTGGGATAACTTCGGGAAACCGGAGCTAATACCGGATAATCCTTTCCCTCTCATGAGGGAAAGCTGAAAGACGGTTTCGGCTGTCACTTACAGATGGGCCCGCGGCGCATTAGCTAGTTGGTGAGGTAACGGCTCACCAAGGCAACGATGCGTAGCCGACCTGAGAGGGTGATCGGCCACACTGGGACTGAGACACGGCCCAGACTCCTACGGGAGGCAGCAGTAGGGAATCTTCCGCAATGGACGAAAGTCTGACGGAGCAACGCCGCGTGAGCGATGAAGGCCTTCGGGTCGTAAAGCTCTGTTGTCAGGGAAGAACAAGTATCGGAGTAACTGCCGGTACCTTGACGGTACCTGACCAGAAAGCCACGGCTAACTACGTGCCAGCAGCCGCGGTAATACGTAGGTGGCAAGCGTTGTCCGGAATTATTGGGCGTAAAGCGCGCGCAGGCGGTCCTTTAAGTCTGATGTGAAAGCCCACGGCTCAACCGTGGAGGGTCATTGGAAACTGGGGGACTTGAGTGCAGAAGAGGAGAGCGGAATTCCACGTGTAGCGGTGAAATGCGTAGAGATGTGGAGGAACACCAGTGGCGAAGGCGGCTCTCTGGTCTGTAACTGACGCTGAGGCGCGAAAGCGTGGGGAGCGAACAGGATTAGATACCCTGGTAGTCCACGCCGTAAACGATGAGTGCTAAGTGTTAGAGGGTTTCCGCCCTTTAGTGCTGCAGCAAACGCATTAAGCACTCCGCCTGGGGAGTACGGCCGCAAGGCTGAAACTCAAAGGAATTGACGGGGGCCCGCACAAGCGGTGGAGCATGTGGTTTAATTCGAAGCAACGCGAAGAACCTTACCAGGTCTTGACATCCTCTGACAACCCTAGAGATAGGGCGTTCCCCTTCGGGGGACAGAGTGACAGGTGGTGCATGGTTGTCGTCAGCTCGTGTCGTGAGATGTTGGGTTAAGTCCCGCAACGAGCGCAACCCTTGATCTTAGTTGCCAGCATTCAGTTGGGCACTCTAAGGTGACTGCCGGTGACAAACCGGAGGAAGGTGGGGATGACGTCAAATCATCATGCCCCTTATGACCTGGGCTACACACGTGCTACAATGGATGGAACAAAGGGTCGCGAAGCCGCGAGGTCGAGCCAATCCCATAAAACCATTCTCAGTTCGGATTGCAGGCTGCAACTCGCCTGCATGAAGCCGGAATCGCTAGTAATCGCGGATCAGCATGCCGCGGTGAATACGTTCCCGGGCCTTGTACACACCGCCCGTCACACCACGAGAGTTTGTAACACCCGAAGTCGGTGGGGTAACCTTTTGGAGCCAGCCGCCTAAGGTGGGACAGATGATTGGGGTGAAGTCGTAACAAGGTAGCCGTATCGGAAGGTGCGGCTGGATCACCTCCTTTCTAAGGATATTGCCTAAGGGCAATCGGAATGCGAACCTACGGTTCGTACTGTTGACTAGCTTGTTTGTTTAGTTTTGAGGGAGCAAGTGCCTCAAGACTTTTTTGTTCCTTGAAAACTAGATAATCGTAAGTAAGAAGAACCAAGAAAAAACCGAGTGATCGCCATTTTAGTTTTCTCTCTATTCAATTAGAGAAATGACCTTTTAGGTTAAGTTAGAAAGGGCGCACGGTGGATGCCTTGGCACTAGGAGCCGATGAAGGACGGGACTAACACCGATATGCTTCGGGGAGCTGTAAGTAAGCTTTGATCCGGAGATTTCCGAATGGGGAAACCCACTGTTCGTAATGGAACAGTATCTTTACCTGAATACATAGGGTATTGAAGGCAGACCCGGGGAACTGAAACATCTAAGTACCCGGAGGAAGAGAAAGCAAACGCGATTCCCTGAGTAGCGGCGAGCGAAACGGGACATAGCCCAAACCAAGAGGCTTGCCTCTTGGGGTTGTAGGACACTCTACATGGAGTTACAAAGGAACGGGGTAGATGAAGTGGTCTGGAAAGGCCCGTCAGAGAAGGTAAAAACCCTGTAATTGAAACTTCGTTCCCTCCTGAGTGGATCCTGAGTACGGCGGGACACGAGAAATCCCGTCGGAAGCTGGGAGGACCATCTCCCAAGGCTAAATACTCCCTAGTGACCGATAGTGAACCAGTACCGTGAGGGAAAGGTGAAAAGCACCCCGGAAGGGGAGTGAAAGAGATCCTGAAACCGTGTGCCTACAAGTAGTCAGAGCCCGTTCATGGGTGATGGCGTGCCTTTTGTAGAATGAACCGGCGAGTTACGATTACATGCAAGGTTAAGTTGAAGAGACGGAGCCGCAGCGAAAGCGAGTCTGAATAGGGCGAATGAGTATGTGGTCGTAGACCCGAAACCAGGTGATCTACCCATGTCCAGGGTGAAGGTTGGGTAACACCAACTGGAGGCCCGAACCCACGCACGTTGAAAAGTGCGGGGATGAGGTGTGGGTAGCGGAGAAATTCCAATCGAACTTGGAGATAGCTGGTTCTCTCCGAAATAGCTTTAGGGCTAGCCTCACGTTGTAAGAGTCTTGGAGGTAGAGCACTGTTTGGACTAGGGGCCCTCATCGGGTTACCGAATTCAGACAAACTCCGAATGCCAAAGACTTATCCGTGGGAGTCAGACTGCGAGTGATAAGATCCGTAGTCAAAAGGGAAACAGCCCAGACCACCAGCTAAGGTCCCAAAGTATACGTTAAGTGGAAAAGGATGTGGAGTTGCTTAGACAACCAGGATGTTGGCTTAGAAGCAGCCACCATTTAAAGAGTGCGTAATAGCTCACTGGTCGAGTGACTCTGCGCCGAAAATGTACCGGGGCTAAACGTATCACCGAAGCTGTGGATTGACATCTTAGATGTCAGTGGTAGGAGAGCGTTCTAAGGGCGTTGAAGCTAGACCGTAAGGACTGGTGGAGCGCTTAGAAGTGAGAATGCCGGTATGAGTAGCGAAAGATGGGTGAGAATCCCATCCACCGAATGCCTAAGGTTTCCTGAGGAAGGCTCGTCCTCTCAGGGTTAGTCGGGACCTAAGCCGAGGCCGAAAGGCGTAGGCGATGGACAACAGGTTGATATTCCTGTACCACCTCTTTATCGTTTGAGCGACGGGGGGACGCAGGAGGATAGGGTAAGCGCGCTGTTGGATATGCGCGTCTAAGCAGTTAGGCTGCAAGTGAGGCAAATCCCGCTTGCGTGAAGGCTGAGCTGTGACAGCGAGGGAAATTTAGTACCGAAGTTCCTGATTCCACACTGCCAAGAAAAGCCTCTAGCGAGATAAATGGTGCCCGTACCGCAAACCGACACAGGTAGGCGAGGAGAGAATCCTAAGGTGAGCGAGAGAACTCTCGTTAAGGAACTCGGCAAAATGACCCCGTAACTTCGGGAGAAGGGGTGCTCATTTGGGTGAATAGCCCGGATGAGCCGCAGTGAATAGGCCCAGGCGACTGTTTAGCAAAAACACAGGTCTCTGCGAAGCCGCAAGGCGAAGTATAGGGGCTGACGCCTGCCCGGTGCTGGAAGGTTAAGAGGAGGGGTTAGCTCACGCGAAGCTCTGAATCGAAGCCCCAGTAAACGGCGGCCGTAACTATAACGGTCCTAAGGTAGCGAAATTCCTTGTCGGGTAAGTTCCGACCCGCACGAAAGGCGTAACGATCTGGGCACTGTCTCAACGAGAGACTCGGTGAAATTATAGTACCTGTGAAGATGCAGGTTACCCGCGACAGGACGGAAAGACCCCGTGGAGCTTTACTGTAGCCTGATATTGAATTTTGGTACAGCTTGTACAGGATAGGTAGGAGCCTGAGAAACCGGAGCGCCAGCTTCGGTGGAGGCGTCGGTGGGATACTACCCTGGCTGTATTGAAATTCTAACCCGCGCCCCTGATCGGGGCGGGAGACAGTGTCAGGTGGGCAGTTTGACTGGGGCGGTCGCCTCCTAAAGAGTAACGGAGGCGCCCAAAGGTTCCCTCAGAATGGTTGGAAATCATTCGCAGAGTGTAAAGGCACAAGGGAGCTTGACTGCGAGACCTACAAGTCGAGCAGGGACGAAAGTCGGGCTTAGTGATCCGGTGGTTCCGCATGGAAGGGCCATCGCTCAACGGATAAAAGCTACCCCGGGGATAACAGGCTTATCTCCCCCAAGAGTCCACATCGACGGGGAGGTTTGGCACCTCGATGTCGGCTCATCGCATCCTGGGGCTGTAGTCGGTCCCAAGGGTTGGGCTGTTCGCCCATTAAAGCGGTACGCGAGCTGGGTTCAGAACGTCGTGAGACAGTTCGGTCCCTATCCGTCGTGGGCGCAGGAAATTTGAGAGGAGCTGTCCTTAGTACGAGAGGACCGGGATGGACGCACCGCTGGTGTACCAGTTGTCTTGCCAAAGGCATCGCTGGGTAGCTATGTGCGGACGGGATAAGTGCTGAAAGCATCTAAGCATGAAGCCCCCCTCAAGATGAGATTTCCCATAGCGCAAGCTAGTAAGAACCCTGAAAGATGATCAGGTTGATAGGTCAGAGGTGGAAGCGCGGTGACGTGTGGAGCTGACTGATACTAATCGTTCGAGGACTTAACCAAATAGATCATTCGTTCTTCTTGAATTCTTCTTACAACATTATCTAGTTTTGAGGGAATGAAAATTTCTCTTGAAAAATGCATAAAAGACAGTATAATAAATATTGTTCTTGAAAAATTGTCTGGTGGCGATGGCGAGAAGGTCACACCCGTTCCCATACCGAACACGGAAGTTAAGTTTCTCAGCGCCGATGGTAGTTGGGGGTTTCCCCCTGTGAGAGTAGGACGCCGCCGGGCAATGTTGCAATTTCATCTTGGACAAACTACTAAGATGAGGCAACCGAATCATCTGCAAGAGTTATGTTAAATTACCATTATTCCGCAGTAGCTCAGTGGTAGAGCACTCGGCTGTTAACCGAGCGGTCGTAGGTTCGAATCCTACCTGCGGAGCCATTATCTCTAAATGACGAAAGTCATTTGAGCTGGCAGCAAAATGCTTCCATAGCTCAGCAGGTAGAGCACTTCCATGGTAAGGAAGAGGTCAGCGGTTCGAGCCCGCTTGGAAGCTCTCAAAATATTATTATATGGCCCCTTGGTCAAGCGGTTAAGACACCGCCCTTTCACGGCGGTAACACGGGTTCGAATCCCGTAGGGGTCACTTAGTTTTTTTACAACAAGGAACATACTAATGGAGGATTAGCTCAGCTGGGAGAGCATCTGCCTTACAAGCAGAGGGTCGGCGGTTCGATCCCGTCATCCTCCACCATTATTTTTCACACAGTGAAATACACATTTTGCCGGTGTAGCTCAATTGGTAGAGCAACTGACTTGTAATCAGTAGGTTGGGGGTTCAAGTCCTCTCGCCGGCACCATATGTGGAGGGGTAGCGAAGTGGCTAAACGCGGCGGACTGTAAATCCGCTCCCTCAGGGTTCGGCGGTTCGAATCCGTCCCCCTCCACCATTTTAATACATATCAAAATTGGACAAGCAATTGATGTCCTTTTTATTTTTTCATTGGGCTATAGCCAAGCGGTAAGGCAACGGACTTTGACTCCGTCATGCGTTGGTTCGAATCCATCTAGCCCAGCCATTTTTATTTTCTTTTTTGCATTAAAAGGTGCTAAAGAGACGATGAATAGGGTAGATTATATCCTATGAGCCATTAGCTCAGTCGGTAGAGCATCTGACTTTTAATCAGAGGGTCGAAGGTTCGAGTCCTTCATGGCTCACTTATGTTAGGACCCCTAAGGATAAACTTAACCCTTTATTTTTAGGGGTTTTATCGATATAATAAATGATACGCGGAAGTAGTTCAGTGGTAGAATACAACCTTGCCAAGGTTGGGGTCGCGGGTTCGAATCCCGTCTTCCGCTCCATATGGGGCCTTAGCTCAGCTGGGAGAGCGCCTGCCTTGCACGCAGGAGGTCAGCGGTTCGATCCCGCTAGGCTCCACCATCACACTACATAAATACCATTTCAGTCATAAATCCAACAGGGTTTATGGCTTTTTTTATGCTTAGAAGCAGAGGGCTTTATAATTTTCCCCCGCACACCTATTATGACTATTAATTCAATCAATTCGAAACCGTATATATATTCATTAAATTGTCCAGTTGAGTCATTGAAATGAAAGCGTTTAAAATAAGGGGAGAGATGAGAGAATGCAAGGGGGAGAATTATATGAAGAAACTTTCAATTATTGGCATGCCGATGGACCTGGGTCAGATGAGAAGGGGAGTCGACATGGGCCCGAGTGCGATTCGCTATGCAGGTATCAATGAAAGATTAAGAGTGTTATTTGATGAGATAGAGGATTTAGGTGATATCGCCGTCGGCAGGCCAGAGGTGAAGATTGATCCTAACAGCAACCTCCGCAATCTGGAGCTGGTTGCTGAAAAAAATAATCTGCTTGCTGATGAAGTCGATAAAATCATTGAGTCGGGTTCATTTCCGCTAGTTTTAGGTGGGGACCATAGCATTGCCATTGGTACATTGGCAGGGGTTTCGAAGCATTATAAAAACCTTGGGGTCATATGGTATGACGCACATGGGGATTTAAACACAGCAGAAACGTCACCATCAGGAAATATCCACGGCATGCCACTGGCTGCCAGCATCGGTCTTGGCCATGAAATGCTTACGCAATTAGGTGGTTACGCACCTAAGGTAAAGCCGGAAAACATCGTGATAATCGGGGCGCGTGCTCTTGATGATGGTGAGAAGAAGTTAATTAAGGAACTCGGCATCAAAGTCTTTACTATGCATGAAATTGATCGACTTGGAATGGCTGCGGTAATGGAAGAAACAATTAATTATCTAAAAGAAAAGACAGATGGTGTTCACCTGTCACTTGATCTTGATGGATTGGATCCTACAGATGCACCAGGAGTGGGGACACCGGTGATGGGCGGAATCAGCTACCGTGAGAGCCACCTGGCAATGGAAATGCTGGCAGAAGCAAAAATCATCACTTCTGCGGAATTCGTTGAGGTAAATCCGATTCTTGACGAAAAGAACAGAACAGCAGTTGCAGCAGTGGCTTTGATGGGATCGTTATTTGGTGAAAAACTATTGTAATCCAGAATAGCAACAGGAATATAATTTTATTAACCTGTAAAAAAATAAGAGCAGCGGCCAGATTTTGGGCTACTGCTCTTTTTATCATTAATATAGAACTGTCTTTTTTGAAGATAAGTGATAATATTTATTTAATAAATGGTCGAGTTTTATGCTAATATCTACCACTCGTTGATTTGACAGCGAGGTTTTTGCGGCCAGTTCAACCATTTCTTTACGGCAATTTTCAATATCCTTCAACAAAGCTTCTGCACACATTGCGAAAATTCCTCGCTTTCACTAAATATAGTCCATTTATACCCTGTAAAAAACTTTTTAAACCAAACTGGTAAAAATTTGTTAATATTAACTTGTCGAGTTTTTTAGACTTTTTTCGCAGAGCTGCATTATAAGAAATCCTGCGAGAAGAAATGAACGTTTTGTCTAATACATATATAAATAAAGTTTTTATAAAAAAATGAAACCTTTTCCGGAATCGATTCGTATATCGATTAGCCGCATAAAGCGCGGAGGTAAAATAATGGAGACGATCGTAAAACACAGAATAAAACAGGTCATCAAAGGAGACCAGAATGCCTATGGGGAGATTGTTGAAATATACAAGGACAAGGTATTTCAGCTTTGCTACCGTATGCTCGGCAATCGGCATGAGGCAGAGGATATTTCACAGGAAGCCTTTATCCGTGCATATATCAATATTAACAGTTTCAATCAAAGCTTGAAATTTTCAACCTGGCTTTATAGGATTGCTACCAACCTTTGCATTGACAGGATCCGCAAAAAGAAACCAGATTATTTTCTTGATGCAGAAGTACCGGGCACGGAAGGCTTGACGATGTATTCACAAGTCCCTTCTGAAACCCCATTGCCAGAGGATGAGGTTGAAAGTATCGAACTGCAGGACAGGATTCAAAAAGAAATTTCAAAATTACCCGATAAATATAGATCAGTCATCGTATTAAAGTATATTGAGGAGCTAAGCCTGAATGAGATCAGCGAAATTCTGGATCTCCCGCTTGGCACAGTAAAGACGAGGATCCATCGAGGAAGAGAAGCCTTAAGGCAGCAACTGCGAAACGTATAAGGTGAGGTGAAAGAAAATGAAATGTCCCGAACATATTATTGACTATATGCATGAATATTTAGATGATGAAATATCTGAAGAACATGAAAAGATTTTAAGAGAGCATCTACAGAGCTGTACAGATTGCCAGGAATACTTCAGGGAGCTGAACAAAGCAATCGCTCTTGTGCAAAGTACCTCGCATATCCAGGCACCAGATGATTTTACCTCGAAGGTAATGGCTGGGTTGCCGAAAGAAAAGAAGAAGACGGAAATCCAGCGATGGTTCAGGAGCCATCCATTATTGACAGCGGCCTCTCTGTTCCTGGCTTTAATGGCAGGAAGCATCTTGACGACCTGGAACGAAGAGCACCAGTTCTCCGTATCCAAGCAGCCGAACCTGGTCGTGGAAAATGACACCGTCATCGTTCCTGAAGGTGAAGTGGTCAAGGGAGACGTTGTGGTCCGCAACGGCAAAGTCAAGATCGAGGGTGAGGTCCAGGGCAATGTCACAGTGATCAACGGTGAATTGATCAAGGGTGAGAAATACCTGGCTTCTGCAGGTAATGTGACAGGAGAAATAACAGAGGTCAATGAAGTGTTTGAATGGATCTGGTATCATATCAAAAAGACAGTAAAGAACGCAGTAGACCTTTTTGAAAACGATGAAAAGGAACAGTCATTCCAATAGGAGTGACTGTTTTTTAGGTTATCTGGGCGACTAAATTGCAGACGTATGACATCATTATTATTTTAAAGTGCTCTTATGTTATAATGAAAAAGTTATCTTTGTTTTATAGGCTGAAGTGTGCATTGATCATCTTCAACTTCCGCTTTTAATCAAAAAGCTGTTTTCGCCGCATTGCGAAAATAAGCCCTTACTAAACTATTGGAGGAAGTGCAATGTCGTTTGCGGATTTCGATATCTTAGAATATCTAGCCAATATTGTTGACATACTCCTGGTTTGGTTCGTCATTTATAAGCTGATTGCGATCATTCGTGGAACGAAGGCTGTCCAGCTTTTAAAAGGGATCTTTGTCATCCTGATTGTAAAGTTTGTCAGTGATTTCTTCGGATTGAACACGCTCAGCTGGATGATGGAGCAAGTGTTAACCTGGGGATTCCTGGCCATTATCATCATATTCCAGCCCGAATTAAGACGGGCGCTCGAGCAGCTCGGCCGAGGGCGGCTTTTTGCCAGATCGGGGCTGCAGGAAGAGGAAGATGAAGAAAAGATGGTGGAGGCCATTATCAAGGCAACCGATTATATGGCTAAACGCCGAATCGGAGCGTTGATTTCAATTGAAAGAGAAACGGGAATGAGTGATTACATAGAAACAGGCATTCCGCTTCAGTCGAAAATTTCTTCTGAATTGCTTATTAATCTGTTCATCCCGAATACACCGCTTCATGATGGAGCTGTTGTCATACAGAAAAACATCGTAGCTGCTGCGGCATGTTATTTGCCGCTGTCAGAAAGTCCGTTCATTTCGAAGGAGCTGGGCACTAGACACAGGGCTGCGCTTGGAATCAGTGAAGTAACCGACAGCATAACGATTGTCGTTTCTGAGGAGACAGGAAATGTTTCGGTTACCCGGAACGGCGAGCTTTACCGTGACTTGAGCGGTGAAACGCTAAGGGAACTGCTGGCAGCAGAGTTGATTTCACCATCAAGAATCAAACAGGCAGCTTCTACCCGCTGGAACTGGAGGGGGAAGAAAAATGGATAGATGGATGGATAACCCATGGTTCATAAAGGTTGTTGCCCTTGTCCTTGCAATCTTGCTCTTTGGGTCTGTTCCTAAAAATGACCCTAGCAAGCCTGGTGATGTGAATGTCCCATCCGACGAAAAGGTCGAGATCATTGAAGATGTACCGGTAAAAAGAATTTATGACACCGACACCCTGGTCGTATCAGGGGTTCCGGAGACCGTTTCTGTGACACTCCAAGGGCCTAAAAACCTTGTGCAGCAGGCTAAGACATTAAGGAACTTTGAAGTGTTCGTAGACCTGACTGACGCAGAAATGGGCAAGCAACGTGTACCAATAACAATTAAGGATGTATCTGATCGCCTCACCGTAACAATTGAACCTGGATATGCAAATGTTTCTGTCCAGGAGAAAGTGACGAAGGAATTCAAGGTTGAGGCAGAGTTCAGCGGAAACATCGTCGAAGAAGGCTATATCGCGGAGAAACCTACAGTAGAGCCGAATAGTGTCCAGATAACAGGCGCCAAGGATGTTGTCGACAGAATCACTTATGTCAAGGCGACTGTCAATTCTTCAGGGAAAATATCTGAAACAATCACACGTGAAGCAAGTGTCCTTGTATTAGATAAAGAAATGAATAAGCTTGATGTCGATGTAGAACCGCAAATGGTCGAAGTAACCATCCCGGTCAAAAGCTCAAGCAAAAAGGTACCGATTGATATTGTCCGTAAAGGAAACCCTCCAAGCGGAGTAACGATAGATTCCATTGATTTAGAGACGGAGGAAGCTGAAATCATTGCCGACCCAGATGTTCTTTCTAAAGTGGAGAGCGTCCGTGTAGAGGTGGATGTAAGTGAAATTGATGAGGATTCCGAAATCACCCTCCCAGTAATCATCGGGAATGGCGTGGTCAAGGTGGCACCGGAGACAGTGAAGGTTACCGTCAATGTCACGAAGGCATCGGAGAAGAAGATTTCCAATATCCCGATTGAAATTGAAGGTGCAGATGAGGGGTATGAGGTAGATTTCCTTAACCCACAAGACGGACAAATGAACATTACCGTGGTGGGGCCGAGTGATATTGTCTCCCCGCTGGCCGCTGATGATTTTAAAATATCGATCGATGTGTCAGGTTTGGCTGACGGTAACCATGAGATCGATATGAAGGTATCCGCGCCTCAAAATATTACGTGGAAACTGGATAGAGGAAAAGCCAATATATCAGTTGCGAAAAAAGAAGCATAAATTGACTGCAATTTTTCATACAAGGAGAGATTTTAAGAATGGGTAAATATTTCGGTACAGACGGAGTACGCGGTGTTGCAAATAGTGAATTGACACCAGAATTGGCTTTTAAACTTGGCCGTTTTGGAGGCTATGTCCTGACAAAGGAACATGATCGTCCAAAGGTGTTAATTGGCCGTGACACACGTATTTCTGGCCACATGCTTGAAGGAGCGCTAGTAGCCGGCTTATTATCGATCGGAGCCGAAGTCATGAGGCTCGGCGTCATCTCTACACCTGGTGTATCTTATTTGACTAAGGCTCTTGGTGCACAGGCAGGTGTCATGATCTCCGCTTCTCACAACCCGGTGGCGGATAATGGCATCAAGTTCTTTGGCCCGGATGGTTACAAACTTTCGGACGACCAGGAAAATGAAATCGAGCAATTGATGGATTTGGAAGTGGATGAGCTTCCTCGACCTGTTGGGGCTGACCTTGGACAGGTAAATGATTATTTTGAGGGCGGACAGAAGTACCTTCAATACTTGAAGCAATCAGTTGATGAAGATTTCACAGGACTACATATTGCGCTGGACTGCGCTCATGGAGCAACTTCTTCATTGGCTACACATTTATTTGCAGATCTCGATGCGGACATCTCGACAATGGGAGCATCCCCGAACGGTCTGAATATCAATGACGGTGTCGGATCTACCCATCCTGAAGCATTGGCTGCATTTTTAAAGGAAAAGGGTGCAGACCTTGGTCTTGCGTTTGATGGAGATGGCGACCGCCTGATTGCGGTTGATGAAAAAGGGAACATTGTTGACGGCGACCAGATCATGTATATTTGCGGCAAGTTCCTGAAAGAAAGAGGACAGCTGAAGCAGGGTACTGTCGTTTCTACCGTAATGAGCAACCTGGGCTTTTACAAGGGGCTTGAGGAAAATGGCATCCAGAGCGTCCAGACAGCGGTTGGTGACCGTTATGTCGTAGAAGAGATGAAGAAGAATGGATACAATCTTGGCGGCGAGCAATCCGGCCACATCATCTTCCTTGACTACAATACGACTGGTGACGGCCTGCTGACAGGTCTTCAGCTTGCAAATATCATAAAGGCAACGAACAAGCCGCTTTCCGAGCTTGCTGCTGAAATGAAGAAGTATCCTCAGGTTCTTGTGAATATCCGCGTGACAGACAAGCATCATGTAACAGATAACGAGAAAGTAAAAGCTGTGATTGATCAGGTAGAAGCGGAAATGAACGGAAATGGACGCATCCTCGTTCGACCATCGGGAACTGAGCCATTGGTACGTGTCATGGCAGAAGCACCATCTGCAGAGCTTTGCCAGGAATACGTGAACCGCATCGCAGCGGTTGTTGAAGAAGAAATGGGATTGAAAGAATAGAAATGAGCATCATATGCATAAGGGCATTCAGCACAAAATAGAGCCCTTATGCATATTTTTTTATGAAGGGAAGTTTTAGCTTATCTATTGAGGGTATTTGAACGGGTAGGCTGTTTTCCTTTTTTTCACTTGACGGATTCATGAGTATCATGTATGATAATCCTGTTTTTGTAAAAAAAACAAATTTAATGTGAAAGGTGGGCAGAGGTTTTACAGGATTGGAAAAAACTAAAGCGCCAGGACTAGTCCTTGACCGACAAATGGATTAGTTGACGAGGTGGAGGTTTATCGAATATTCGGCGGATGCCTCCCGGCTGAAAGCACAGCCGCGAATTCCTTCTTTAAAACATTAAGGCAACTTAATGCACAAAGAGATGGGGATGCTAAACTAACGGGGTAACACCTCAAAAAAATATATATGAGATAAGGGGGCAAGCCGCCCCTGTTTTTAAGAGGCTTCTTGCCCCCTGTCGTAACAGGAGGAATAGAAGTTATGTGTGGTATCGTTGGATATATTGGAAATAATGACTCGAAAGAAATTTTATTAAAAGGGCTTGAAAAGCTTGAATATAGAGGATATGACTCTGCCGGGATCGCAGTAATCAATGGCAACGGAGTTCATGTTTTCAAAGAAAAAGGACGCATTGCAGACCTTCGCAACGCAGTTGACCTGGATGTAATGGCAAACGCAGGAATTGGCCATACTCGCTGGGCTACTCACGGTCCTCCAAGCAAGGTGAATGCTCACCCTCACCAGAGCACTACTGGAAGATTGACTCTTGTCCACAATGGTGTCATCGAAAACTACGATTTATTGAAGCGCGAGTATTTGCAAAATGTTGAATTGAAAAGTGAGACAGATACTGAAGTCATCGTACAGTTGCTTGAACTGTTCGTAAACGAAGGTCTGAGCGTGGAAGACGCATTCCGCAAAACGCTGACACTTTTACATGGTTCATATGCACTTGCCCTGATCGATGAGCAGGATAACGAGACGATTTATGTAGCTAAAAACAAGAGCCCGCTTCTAGTCGGCCTTGGTGAAGGTTTTAATGTTGTAGCAAGTGATGCAATGGCAATGATTCAGGTAACTAGCCAATACGTTGAACTGATGGACAAGGAAATGGTTCTTGTCACAAAAGACGAAGTGACAATCAAGAACCTTGAAGGAGAAGTAATCACACGCGCTCCTTACACAGCAGAGCTTGATGCAAGCGATATCGAAAAGGGAACCTACCCACACTACATGCTCAAGGAAATCGACGAGCAGCCGCTTGTAATGCGCAAAATCATCCAGAACTACCAGGATGGCGAAGGTGCGCTTGAAATCGACTCTGACATTGTAGCTGCAATGAAGGATGCGGACCGCATCTACATCATCGCTGCTGGTACTTCCTATCACGCAGGCCTTGTCGGCAAGCAGTTCATTGAAAAATTGGCGAAGATTCCTGTTGAAGTCCATATCTCAAGTGAGTTCGGCTACAACATGCCGCTTCTTTCTCAAAAGCCATTGTTCATCTTCATTTCACAGAGCGGTGAAACGGCGGACAGCCGCCAGGTTCTTGTTCAAGTGAAGGAAATGGGCTACAAAGCTCTTACGATCACGAATGTTCCTGGTTCTACGCTATCCCGTGAAGCAGATTACACTCTTCTTCTTCATGCTGGACCTGAAATTGCTGTAGCCTCAACAAAAGCATATACAGCACAGCTTGCTGTCCTTGCTATTTTAGCAGAAGTAACAGCTCGCGGCCTTGGTCATGATGTTGACTTTGACCTTGTACAGGAACTGGGAATCGTAGCGACTGCTATGGAAGCACTTTGCGACGACAAAGAAGAATTCGAAAGCATCGCGCGCGAGTACCTGACTGTAACAAGAAACGCATTCTTCATCGGACGCGGAATCGACTTCTATGTAGGCCTTGAAGGCGCATTGAAGCTGAAGGAAATTTCGTACATCCAGGCAGAAGGCTTCGCAGGCGGAGAACTGAAGCACGGAACGATCGCCCTGATCGAAGAAGGCACACCAGTCATCGCCCTTGCTACACAAGAGTTTGTAAACCTGAGCATCCGTGGAAACGTCAAAGAAGTCGTAGCCCGCGGTGCAAACCCGTGCATCATCTCCATGAATGGACTGGAAACAGACGAAGACCGCTTTGTCATCCCAGAAGTGCACAGCCTATTAACACCTCTTATCTCAGTAATCCCGCTGCAGTTGATCTCTTACTACGCAGCATTGCACCGCGACTGTGACGTCGATAAGCCAAGGAACTTGGCTAAATCGGTAACGGTTGAATAATATTGGTGATATACCCAGTCAGCATTTTGTGTTGGCTGGGTTTTTTTTATATGATGATTAGATTAAAAGGTGTGTATTAAGAGTTTGCGTGCCCAAATAAGTGGTGATCCAGCACGAAAGGGAACGGAAAAGCAGTTTGCGTGCCCAAACGAGTGATGATTCAGCACAAAAGGGAACGGAAAAGCAGTTTGCGTGCCCAAACGAGTGTTGTTTCAGCACGAAAGGGAACGGAAAAGCAATTTGCGTGCCCGAACGAGTGGTGGATCAGTACGAAAGGGAAGGGAAAAGGAGTTTGAGTGCCCGAACGAGTGTTGATTCAGCACGAAAGGGAACGGAAAAGCAGTTTGCGTGCCCAAACGAGTGATGATTCAGCACAAAAGGGAACGGAAAAGCAGTTTGCGTGCCCAAACGAGTGATGATTCAGCACAAAAGGGAAGGGAAAAGCAGTTTGCGTGCCCAAACGAGTGATGATTCAGCACAAAAGGGAACGGAAAAGCAGTTTGAGTGCCTGAACGAGTGGTGATCCAGTACCAAAGGGAACGGAAAAGCAGTTTGCGTGCCCGAACGAGTGGTGAATCAGCACAAAAGGGAACGGAAAAGCAGTTTGCGTGCCCAAACGAGTGATGATTCAGCACAAAAGGGAAGGGAAAAGCAGTTTGCGTGCCCAAACGAGTGATGATTCAGCACAAAAGGGAACGGAAAAGCAGTTTGAGTGCCTGAACGAGTGGTGATCCAGTACCAAAGGGAACGGAAAAGCAGTTTGAGTGCCCGAACGAGTGGTGAATCAGCACGAAAGGGAACAGATAAAAGACTAAAGCTGAATCAAGCATGAAACATTACTTAAAAAAGCTCAGTTTGTTTTTTCTAATAAGCACCATGTTTTTTGATAATATTCTTCTTAGGATTTTCTTAGATAATATATGATTACACCATTCATAAACAAGAGCAGTTGTAATTTTCCTCTCAGGAAAAAGCAACTTAATTTCCGCAACACTCCGCATCACGGCATCATCAATTTTTTCATGGCTTCCACAATGACTGCAGACGAAATCCCTTTTTACTATAGTGTCTAAAATAGTATGGCATCCCCCACAAAAAATCCCTTTCTTCAATCTCTCGTAATCATAAACCGGCATTCGTTTGTATGGGTTATCCACTTTATGCCGTTCAAGAAGCTTCTCTGCTAGTTTTTTATGCATGTTATTCAGTTTCGAATGTTTCTTGTTCAGTTTTTTCATGAAGCGGTTTAACTGGCTTGGCAATATGATGTTTGCATTCTTTGGGGCATGGAATAGGGTGAATTCGGGGTTGATGAACACAATGTAGGACTCAATTTCTAGGTGGAAGCCGAGGCTGTTCAGCAGCTGCCGGAGCAGGGAGGTGCTTCGCTCTAATTGGAGCAGGGGGTCTTTGACTTCTGTGCCGTTCATTATTTTGAGACGTTCATCTTCGTAGTAGTAGTCTCCCTCGCTATTTTTAACCTCGAAGAGAAGGAGGGCATTTTGCACAATGACGCTCGAATCGATTTGAAACGTGGTATCATTCCTTTCCAGGAGCAGGTCGTTCAATGTCAGGTGTTCAATTTCAAGACTTTCCATCCATTCATCGAATTGGACTTCGCCTTCATAGCCTTTTCTGAGGCTGAAGTGTCGCTGTTTTTCTTTTTCGCTGAATTCCATTCGGGATTCGAGGAGATTCATCATTTTTAATTCTGCTGATTCATAACGGTATTTTAGAATCATAGTCCACATCCTTTCATGTCTATTTTTATGTAAAAACAGCTGAATTTCCAGTGAACAATTTTGAACAAATAAAAAAATCTGCCAGGGCAACCTGGCAGAATGCGTATCTACAGAGTAAGTACTACTTACTCGTCCTCTTCTTCACCTTGTCTGTTTTGCTGGTATGGAAGTGTGTCCCAGAAGCTTGTGTCCATTTTTTCAATGGAGTCATCGGCAATGGCTCTTACGGTTGCATCCAAAGTGGTGATGGTCTGCTTGATCAGGTAGCCGTTGCTCTTCTGGCCTAGTGCGTATGATTCGATATAGTGGTCGGACATGCCGCGCATTTCAAATAATAGAGTTGAAATATCATAACGGACTGCTGCGCCGTTGCGGCCGATATTGGCGCCGTCCCCGCCGCGATATTTTCCGATATGGCCCCAGCCGGTGTTTTCAAGCGCGTTGTAGACAACTGCACCGAGCTTTTTGGATCCCTCAAGGACTTCTGGTTTAACCTCAGAATTGGTTGGATACAGAATCGACCCAGAAACAAGTTCGCCTTCGGTCTCGCTTAGGGTACCCTGATGATGGAGGTCGATCATATAATCAATATCGTATTTAGCAAAGACGTTTTCATGAAGCGCACGGGCTTCAGGTTCCATCTCATATGTTTCTTTTGCGTGTTCCCGGTTCAAGTCTACGTAGTTTGCATTATAGCGCGTCAGGTGGCGGTCTCCGTCAGCGTGATAGTCTTCAAGGGAGAAGTCGACATCGCCCATCGCCCCGTCTGCGTTCAGCATTGGAATCACCAGGATATTGACATCCTTCAATACGCCGCTTGTTTTTGAAGTGCCCAGGTGCTTGATAAACTCCATCGCTCCTTCAGTTGTCAGCTGTTCGTTCCCGTGCTGCTGGGTCAAAAATAACACAGTAGGGTTATCAGGATTGGAGATGTATTTAGCCATATAAATATCACGGCCTTTTACCGTCTGCCCGATCACTTCAAGCTCCATTGCCTCTTGTTTGGCATCCTGTGTATTCAGGTAATCTACTAAACTCTTATATGTATGCAGGATTGAAGTTTGCACCGCTCCATTTCCGGCTCCCGGACCATTTCCAACTGCGCCTGCAGGCAGTGAAACCGCCGTAACGGCACCAATGGCCATCATGCTTGATAGTGAAACTGATAACACTTTCTTTTTCAAATTCATCGTCATACCTCCAAAAAGTAGATTCGCCACTATTTTACAGAATTTTTAAAATATATTTAATAGAGTATGATGCCTATTTATCAGACAAATTTCGAGTTGCGAAATAAGTAAAAAGGATAGAGTTTAAAAGGCGGTAAATAGGGTTTCGTAGGCGAAAAGTAATTAACTATGATGCCAGCGCCGTAATCGATATAATGAAGTTAACTATGAACTGAGTAAGGAGACACAATAATGGCCGCAATCTTAATAGTGGATGATGATCTCAATATTTTATATTTGGTGAAAAATCAGCTTCAACAGGCGGGACATGTGGTAGTTCAGGCCAGTAACGGGACAGAAGCTTTGAGGATGCTCGACAATAATGTCATTGATTTGGCTGTTGTGGATGTGATGATGCCGGGAATGGATGGCTATGAGCTGACAAGGCAGATCAGGGAGATGCACGATATCCCGGTGATCATGCTTACGGCAAAGGGACAGATTGAGGATAAGGAGCTCGGATTCCTGTCGGGAACGGATGATTACATCGTGAAGCCATTTGACCCGAAGGAGCTGATTTTCAGGATTAACGCTCTATTTCGCCGATATCAGAAGCGGAGCAATCTGCGGATTACCATTGGCGACGTGACTATCAACCAGCAGAATTTCGAGGTGCAGGTGAAGGACAAGACGTATATTTTGCCATTGAAGGAATTCGAGCTCCTCTCTTTCATGGCAGCGAAGCCGAATCAGGTGTTTACGAGGAACCAGCTGATCGAGGAAGTCTGGGGCCTGGATTTTTCAGGTGATGAACGGACGCTGAATGTCCATATCAAAAGATTGCGTGACAGGTTCTCTGAATTGACGGATGATTTCACAATTAAAACAATCAGGGGAGTCGGTTATCTGGTTGAGGTCCAAAGCAAATGAAATCCATTTATTCAAAATTTGTATTAGCGACCATTGCCATCATTCTTACGAGCACGATTATTGGGTTCTTCATTTCCAATACATACTACCATCAGCTCGTGAAACCTTTAAATGACGAAAAGAATGTCAGTGTGGCCAAAAATCTGGCAAGTTATATTGAGAGCCAGAAACCTCTCGAACTGGAACCGTATTTAGAAAATGCAGCATCGATGGGCTATCAGATTTATGCAGTCAATGCCAGCGGCTACAAACAGGATTTCGGTGCAGCGTTTAAACGCCAAAACCTTGAACAGGAAGCGGTCGATTCAGTACTCAAAGGCGAAATCTACCACGGGATGAGGGAGTTCCCGATGGAAACCTTCGTCACCGGCTTTTTCGCGAATGAGCTGCGGAATACTGTCGGCGTTCCGTTCACTTATGAAAAAGAGCAGTATGCGTTGTTCATGAGACCGGATATCAAGCTGCTGTTCAGTGAAATCCATGTGCTGATGGGCTGGATGATTCTGATCATGTTCATTGTCAGTGTCATTCTTGTGCTGATTGCCTCGAAATATCTCGTCAAGCCGATTACCGAACTGACTTCTGCCACGAAAGAGATCCAGGAGGGTCATTTTGATATCAAGCTGGATATTAACCGGCAGGATGAACTGGGTGTTCTGGCGAGAAGCTTCGAGGAGATGAGCTTGAGGCTAAGCCAGCTTGACCAGATGCGGACAGAATTCGTCTCGAATGTATCCCATGATTTTCAATCACCGTTGTTGAACATCCAGGGATATACCCAGCTCCTGGGGAAAGATGGTTTGACGAGGGAAGAGAAAGCACGGTACATCCAGGTGATCCATCAGGAAACAAACCGTCTGTCTCTGCTGACAAAGCAGCTGTTACTGCTGACTTCCCTGGAAAAAGAGGAGTTTTATTTTAATCCTTCGCCTTTCAATTTGGGTAATCAGCTAAAGGAGCTTGTGCAGAAATATTTATGGCAGCTCGACGAGAAGGGGATTACATTATCCTATAGCCTTCAAAATGTGATTTGCATTGGAGACCCGACGCTCCTATACAATGCATGGGAAAACCTTTTTACAAATGCGATTAAATACAATAAAGAAAACGGAGAAATTGAAATAGCGATTCATGATGAGCAGGATTCTGTGCAAGTGGCCATAAAAGACACTGGTATCGGGATGAGCGCAGAGGAAATCGAGCGGATTTTCGACCGTTTTTACCGAGCCGACCCATCAAGGTCAAGGGAAATCGAAGGCACCGGCCTCGGCCTCTCCATTGTAGACCGGATCATCAAACTGCATAAAGGAACCATAACCGTCAAAAGCGAACCCGGCCAAGGCACTGAGTTCATCATTACACTACCGCGAGATCACAGGGACGGTTCTTGTGTTTCCATGTAAAATACTTTAAAAATAAGCCACTTCCTGATTTGTAATATCCAGTTCACCTTCTGTTCACCTTCGATTCTTATAATAGGTTCGTAAGGTAACAAAAGTGTTTTCTGAATTACTTAAAGGGGTGGTTTTTTTGAAAAGAGGAAATTTGGCACTGCTTAGATTTTCGGCAGTATTTTCAGTGATCGGTGCGATGCTTGGTGCACACATGGCAGGGGCAGGTTCGTATGCGTTCCGCCCGATTCATGCGCACATCCTGGTTGTCGGGTGGCTGACTTTGTTTGCGTGGGCGGTCTACTATGAAGTGTTCACGATCACGTCGAAAAAATTGGCGTCCTGGCATACATGGACGGCGATCATCGGTACGACAGGACTTACGGCAGGAATGTGGGTCCATAACCTGAAGCCATTTGATTTGCCTGAAGCGGCTTCGCTTGTTCTTTACATTGGCGGAGGAGTGACTTTGCTGGTCAGCTTCATCCTTTTCCTTGTTACCACATTTTTTATCGAACGTGCAGTTGAAAGTGAGGTCAAGTGATCGTGAAATGGGCTAAGTTATTAACCTCTTTTTCAAGTGGCAAGAAGGGTTCAAAGTGGATTGTCGCTGTCTGGTTCATTGCAGCGATGCTGATGGGGTGGCTTGCTCCGGGTGCGAGTGATTATGCGACAAGCGTCAATGAATCTGGTCTGCGTGAGGATTCTGTTGCGCTAAAAGCAGATGAGAAGATCAAGGAGCATTTCCCGGATGACAAGGGAACTCCGGCTTTGCTTGTTTTTAATAAAAAGAACGGTGAGTTCAGCGAGAAGGACTTCGCCGTCATTGATGAGGTCAGCAAAAAGCTTGAGGAAGCAGAGCTGAAACCGGTAAAGGCGGTTGTTCCGTTCCATGAGATGCCGCAGCAGGCGAAGGCATCTTTCCTGTCGGAGAATAATACGACCCTGATCTTGCCGGTTTCGCTGAAGGAAAATCTCGAGCGAGGAATGATCAATGACACCATCAAGGAGATTGGAAAAATAGCGAAGCAAGAGTTGAAGGGACAGGATGAAGTCAAACTGGCGATTACGGGCCCTGCCGGAATTGTCGCCGACATGATCGGCATCTTCGCCAGGGCGGACATTGTCCTGCTTTTAGGGACGATGGGCTTGATCTTCGTCCTGCTGATCTTGATCTATCGCTCGCCACTCCTGGCATTGGTACCTCTCTTAGGTGCCGGAATTGTCTATGAAGTGGTGAATAAAACGATTGGGATATTTGGCTCGTTCGGGATGAAGGTGGAGACGCAGTCAACCTCGATCATGTCTATCCTGCTTTTTGCGGCATTGACCGATTATTCGCTGTTTATCGTCGCTCGATTCAAAGAAGAGCTGAAAAAGGAAGAAAACAAATATTCCGCAATGAAACGGGCGATGGATGAGGTCACAGAACCGATCCTCTACAGCGGCGGAACGGTACTCGCGGCAATGCTCGTGTTGTTCGCGGCCATTTACGAACCGTATCGCAACTTCGCACCTGTGTTCTCGATCGCGCTAGTCTTGATCATTCTCGGCGGCTTGACATTGCTGCCGGCTTTGTATGTACTGTTCGGAAGGAAGTCGTTCTGGCCGTCAATCCCGAAGATGGACGATCAGGCAGCAGCGAAGGCCACAATCTGGACGAAGCTTGGAAATACCGTTGTGAAAAATCCATTGAAAAGCGGATTTTTTGTTCTGATTCCGCTCGTAGCCATTGCGTTAAATACATTGAATATCAATTATTCCTTCAATCTGATCAAATCGTTCCCGGACGACATCCAGTCACGGCAAGGATATGAGATTTTGGAGAAGAACTTTTCACCAGGTGAATTGGCGCCGACAACATTGATCGTAGAAAGCAGCAAGGAACTGGATAAAGAGAAGTTGCAAAACTTAAGGGAAGAACTGCTTGCGATGGATGGAGTTGAACAGGTGAATCCTGATTTTTCAACAACTGATCCGATGCAGGCTGCAAGACTTGATACTTATTTTTCCGGTGATAAAAATGCAGCAAAACTTGAAATCGTTTTTGCTGGGAACCCTTATGACCAGGAAACATTTGATCAGTTGAATGAAATCCGCAGTAATGAACAAAAGTTTAAACTGGATGCCGGCCTGGAGGGTGCAAATCTTTACTATGCCGGCGAAACTGCCAAGCAATCTGAAATCCGTGATGTGAATGACCGGGATACCTGGGTGGTGGTTCTCTTAACGACACTGGTTATCATGATTTTGCTAGGATTGCAGACCAGATCGCTAATCGCGCCAATCTATATGATGGCTACAATCATCCTGTCATATTTTACGGCGCTTGGGGCAGGATTCTTCATCTTCGACCAGTTCTTCGGATATTCCGAAATCAGTTACCGGATTCCGCTGTATACATTCATCTTCCTGGTAGCATTGGGCGTGGATTATAACATCATGCTGATTTCAAGGATAAAAGAAGAAGCGAGAAAGCATCCGATCAAGGAAGCGATCAGTCTCGGGTTATCCCATACAGGAGGAGTCATTTCATCAGCCGGCCTGATCCTCGCAGCGACATTCGCGGTGCTGATCACCCAGCCAATCATGGAACTATTCATGTTCGGCTTCACCGTCGCGATCGGCGTCTTGATCGACACCTTCCTGATCAGGACCATCCTCGTTCCAGCCATCATGGTCAAATTGGGCAAATACAGCCTATGGCCGCAAAAAGTGAAGGCAGAAGAAACGGATGTGAGTGAATGAGATATAAAAAAGCGTGCTCAATGGGGCACGCTTTTTACATACATATTCTGCAATATTCCAATAGAAATGCGGGGCATTAAAAAAAGAGCACGAGAACCGTCCCCGTGCTTCTAAATCTTCTCCAGTTCTTCCTCGAAATAGAAGGTGCTGGGATGTTCTTTTACGGTGTACGAGAATCTTTTCATGTTTTTCACGTATTGGGATTTCATGATCGTCACTGTTTCACCGGTTTCTTTGATATTGACCGACTGACCTGCTTTATAAAGGTTGCTTGCGCTTTTCAATTAGCCACGCCCTTTCATATACTATTTATTATAGCACAGTTTCCGTTTGACTCTTGTATTTCCATTATGGGCTTTTAACGCAAATTTAAAATGTCCTATATATTGCTATACCTCTTAAAGCTTGCACAATTATTTTATTTCTGTTATTCTTAGGAAGAATTATTTTTGTTCGGTATGCAAGGAAAGAACATGCACTGCTTGATTCGCCTGGATATCACTGATACAAGAATAGTAACAAATTGTGTGGATAACACACTAGGAGGCAACAAAAATGGAAAACGGTAAAGTAAAATGGTTCAACGCAGAAAAAGGTTTCGGATTCATCGAGCGTGAAGGTGGAGAAGACGTATTCGTACACTTCTCAGCTATCCAAGGCGAAGGCTTCAAGACTCTTGAAGAAGGCCAAGAAGTTTCTTTCGACGTAGAACAAGGCGCTCGTGGACCACAAGCGGCTAACGTTACAAAACTATAATAACGATTTAGCACATACAAACAAGCTCTGATTCGTCAGGGCTTGTTTTTTTATTTGCGAATTTCCTCGGTAAAATCAAAGTTCCCGGAAAATAAAGAAACCCCACTCGTCCAAAGTGGGGTTTTTACTACGGTAAAGCAATGGTTGTTTTTATTATAGCATAAGTTTTACAGTCACTGTAAAAAACTTTTATAGATTGAACGATTAGACAAAATTCTTCAAAAATCAGAATTTTCCATTGAAGAATTATGGCGGTGCATGGATAATAAGAACTATACAATTATTTACATTCTGGCGGCCCCTGGGGGATAAACAATGGTAGAGTTCGTAAAAGATTTAATTCTGCATTTTTCTATTATCCTGTCTCTGGGTTTCATGTATAACTTTCTGTGGATGCAGAAACGATCGATGTACCAGAAGCAGGTTTTCAAGGCGGCTATTTTGGGTGCGCTATTGCTTACCATGGCTTTGCCGGTAAGATTCCACGGTGGAATGGAATTTGATTTGAAATTGATTCCGGTCTTTATTGCCTTTTTTTACTTAAGCAGGACAGACAGTTTTTTGCTTGTGGTTGTCCTTCTTTTGCTGCAGGGTCTTGTCGAGTTCGATAAGCTTGCAGTCACTGCTGCCAATTATGTGATCATATTGATTTTGTTTTTTGCGATTGAAAAGATGTACAAGGACTCCTCAGTCAGGAAAAAGATTGCTCTTGGTCTATTTGTCTATGCGTTAATTACCTCGACAAGGCTTGCTGCGATGATCAACTCCGGCAACGCAAATGACTTTCTCTATCTTCTTGTCTTTTCGTTCGTTTCGTTTGTAGCTTTGTCGGTAACAATCTACATTATTGAAATGACGAACTTGCAGCTGAAAATGATGCATGAGCTTCACAAGGCTGAGAAATTTTCGGCAATCAGCCAGCTGGCAGCCTCGGTTGCCCATGAAATCCGCAATCCGATGACAACGATCAGAGGCTTCATGCAGGTGCTGCAGGGGGAGAGGAATTTAAACGACGACCAGAATCTCTTCATATCGATTTCCCTTCAGGAGCTTGACCGGACACAGACCATTATTGATAACTTTTTATCCCTTGCCAAACCGAACACAGGCGGCATGGCAAAAATCAATTTAAGTGGATTGCTGAAAGAAACCATAGCATTCATGAGATCCTACTCCCATCTGGCAAATACTGAATTGGTAGAAGGAATCGAAAAGGACCTCTGTATTAACGGCGATGCCCATGAAATCAGACAGGTTTTTATAAACATCCTAAAAAATGGAATTGAAGCGATGCCTGGTGGCGGAAGCATTTACATCATCGCCAAGGTTGACAAGGGCTTCGTAAAAATTCAATTCAGGGATGAAGGAGTCGGCATGAACAAAGAACAGCTGGAACGACTCGGCAACCCCTATTACTCTACCAAGGAAAAAGGAACCGGCCTCGGACTGATGATTTCCTACGATATCATTCTTAAAATGAGAGGCAGAATCAATGTCGACAGTGAAGAAGGAAAAGGCACCACCTTCACAATTCTGCTCCCATGTAAGTGATGACCAATACATATTCAGAAAAGAGAAGACGGGAAACCGGCTTCTTTTTTGATAAAACAATCTCAATTTAGAAGCAATATTTTAGTGCCTCGAAATACTATTTTAAGATATAATAATTTTTAAAAGATTTACATAATTGTTTTCGGGAAAGGGGTCAAACCATCATGACAGATTTTAATAGTTACTTTTTGATGAATGCCGATGAGGTCATCCAGTATGTAAAAGCGAAGACCGACTATTTTAATACAGATGCTGAATTAACATGTGCCGAGATTGGCGACGGAAATTTGAATTACGTATTCCGTGTCCTCGATGAGGTGTCCGGGAAATCGTTGATTGTAAAACAAGCTGGCGATACGGCTAGAATCTCTGATGAGTTCAAGCTTTCAACCAATCGGATCAGGATCGAATCCAACGTGCTCAAGCTTCAGGGTGAACTTGCGCAAGGGTTGGTCCCGGATGTGTATTTATTTGATGATGTGATGAATTGCTGTGTGATGGAAGACCTGTCAGACCATACGATCCTTCGAACAGCCTTGCTTGAAGGCCGGATTTTTCCAAAGCTTGCGGATGATCTGACAACGTTCATGGTCAATACTCTGCTTTTGACTTCGGATGTTGTCATGGAGCACAAAGCCAAGAAGGCACTAGTTCAGGACTATATCAATCCTGAATTGTGCGAAATTTCGGAGGACCTAGTATACTCTGAACCTTTCACAGACCATAACAGCAGGAATGATCTGTTCCCAGCCAACAAGGAATGGATTGAGGAGAATATCTATGGTGATGAGCATTTGCGCTTCGAAGCTGCCAAGCTGAAATTTGCGTTCATGACCAATGCCCAGGCACTTGTTCATGGTGACTTGCATTCAGGATCTGTTTTTGTAAAAGATGATTCCACAAAGGTCATCGATCCTGAATTCGCGTTCTACGGACCGATGGGATATGATGTCGGGAATGTGGTCGCCAATCTGATGTTCGCATGGTCCCGTGCGCATGTAACTACTGCGAATGATAAGTATGTTGCCTGGCTGGAGGGGACGATCAAGGATACGGTTAATCTTTTTGCTGAAAAATTCCTGGCTGGCTGGAAGGAAAATGTCACGGACCTCATGGCGAAAGAAGAGGGTTTCGACCGCTGGTATCTTGATTCAGTCCTTCAGGATTCAGCATCTGTAACCGGAATGGAGCTGATCCGCCGAATTGCAGGATTGGCGAAGGTGAAGGATCTGACAACGATTGCTGATGAGCAGCAGCGCGTTACAGCAGAGAGAATTTGCCTTACTGCCGCAAAGCAGTTCATTTTGAATTCCTCCAGCTTCAAAACTGGAGAACAATTTTTACAAGTACTAAAGGATTCAGCTTCAAGCCATAATATGCGATAATAAGACGTTCCTATCTTGATTTTAGAGAAAGAGAGGCGCAGAATATGTTGCTTCTGGAAGAACGGGTGAAAGTCGTAGAATTTGGAAAGAAAATCATCACCAGCGGACTGACAAAGGGTACCGGAGGCAATATCAGCATTTTCAATCGTGAGAAACAGCTGGTCGCCATCAGTCCAAGCGGGATTGATTATTTTGAAACGAAGCCTGATGATGTAGTGATTATCAACTTAAATGGCGAGGTCATTGATGGCAGAAGAACTCCTTCGAGCGAGCTGGATATGCACTTGATTTTTTACCAGCGCCGCGGCGACCTCAACGCACTTGTCCATACACATTCTCCTTATGCAAAAACGATTGCTACCCTTGGCTGGGATATCCCGCCGGTGACATATCTGGTGGCATTTGCCGGTCCGAATGTCAGATGTGCCCCGTACGCAACCTTCGGCACGAAGGAACTTGCGGAAAAAGCATTTGAAGGCATGGTGGACAGGAGGGCGGTACTACTTGCAAACCACGGATTGATCGCTGGAGCCCATAATATCGAAACCGCTTTTACCGTCGCCGAGGAAATTGAATTCAGTGCCCAGATTTACTATCAGGCAAAAGCGATCGGTGAACCGACTATGCTTTCAGATGAAGAAATGGTACATCTAGCAGAGAAATTCCAGAGTTACGGCCAAAGATAAGGTGGAACCCTCTTTTTAGGGGGTTTTTTCTTTTGGATGGGAATCAAACGAAAATATCGGGTACAAAACCTCTGGATTATGCTATGATTATTTAAAAGAAAAAACTGGACTGATTGGATAGTTTTACTAAGGAGGACGGGCTATGAGAGCAAGGACAAGGAAGAGTGAACCTTTTTCGTTTGGAAAACTGAAGGATTTTATCACTACTGTACTGTTGCATCTGAGTTTTTATGCCTTCATTGTATTTCTCGTCATTTTTTTCATCGATAATTTTAGTTAAGTACATATAAAAACACAGCATAACAAAAACCAACTCCACTGTGTGAGTTGGTTTTTATTATTGTGGTGAACCAGGAGCATAGTAATATGGCGGAACCTTAAGCCATCCTCTTTTACGCATGAGTGTTTTTAAGGTTGTTCCAAACATTGCCCATTCAAGATAGAATTGTAACCACATGGTGCCAACATCATTTCTTACAGAGTCCGCCTGCCCTTTTGAACACGCCTGCAAGCATGTAACTAACTTGAACGCAACCCCATTTGCAAGTTCATCATCCGTTAACTTTACCCCTAAAGGAATATCATTTGGATCTGAGTTTGGTTTGGCAGCTGTTGCATCGGGTAGGGGAATTCCTTCTTTCTTCATAAATGCATTTAATTTTTGTACTTGTGATTCACATATTCTAATTACATCCTTAAGCATTTCTTTGACCTCATCATCGGTCGTTGTGTTTAATCCCGTTTCCTCATAACGAATGAACTCAACCATTAAAGTTAAATATGTCCAACAGTCACCAGCTTCAATGATATGTAACGGGGATTTCGGTTCGTTGGTTGTATCGACTGATATTTTTAGCATGTTCCATATTGCTTCAAAAGGATTAGACATTTTACACCTCCTCACTGATTATCATTCCAAATTCAATGCAAATAATGTAACACTTAAAAAATTCAACCGAACCCATCATTCGAATGAACCCCATAAAAAACAGTCCAATTCAGTTGAGAATTGGACTGTTTTTTTGCAGCTTTGTTATCCTATTCTTACGGATTCAACGGATTGTTATCATTTCGTGGATCCATAGGGTTGTTATTCAGGTTGTTCATATTTGGCGGTGTTGCCAGGTCAGGGTTCACCGGTTGGTTGTTTTTCATTTTTTGCTGCTGGACTGCGGCTTTATCGATACTTGTCTTTTCGATTTTTTCATCGAACTTGGTCAGGTATTTCGAAGCAAAGTTCTTTCCGCCAAGACCAAATGCAAGTCCGAATGCAAGAGCCAGTCCGCCGAGTGTCAGGATGAACGCCGCATTGACGATTGCTGGCGCTACACCAAGCTGGTCAAGTGCCATGAAGACAGCGATCGTGATGATTGCATATTTTGCGATTGTTGCCAGAACGTTTGACGATTCGCCCTGCAGGATGCTGCCAAGGACTTTCTTTGCAAGGCCGCCAAGCCATAAGCCGACCCCAAGGATGACAATTGCCGCAATGACGTGAGGCAGATACGCAATGACACCACGCGCCAGGTCTACGAAGAAATCAAGCTTAACAACATTCAGTGCTTCGGCTGCAAATAGCAGTACGACGATGACTTGTACGATATAGCCGACAATGTCTGATAAGCTCAATGAGTTAGGGCGCTTTGCTGATGTACTGAAACCCATTCCTCTAAAATAGGAATCGAATCCGATTCTTCTTAATAGATCGGCTGTAAAATTCTTAAGCCATTTACCAAGCCACAGGCCGATCAATACAAGAACAATTGCGACGACGATATTTGGAATCATCGTCAGGATGTCGTTCAGCATCGCGATGGCTGGTGTGGAAATTCCCTTGATATCAAGACGCTCAAGAGCTGCGATGACAGTCGGAATTAAAATCAAAACAAAAGCGATCGTGCCAATTACGCGGGAAAGGCTTGTACCCTCGAATAAACGGGATAGGCCAAAACGCTCTACTAACCTTTCCGTTCCAAGGCTTTGTAAAAAGTTTGTCAGGATATCGCGGACGATTTTAGCAACGAAGTAACCAACTAACAGGATTAAAGCTGCCGCGAATAGTTTAGGGATGAATGACAAAATGCCCTGTATCATGTTTTCGAACGGCTCAGAGACACCGCGAAGGTTAAGGGCAGACAATACTGCCGGCAAAGCCATCAGCAATACAAGATAGAAAACGATGTTTGCAACCTTGTCGACCACGTTCGTTGTTTGCTGGTTGTCGTCTGTAAGCTTGTACTTGCTCAGCTTTTCATGGACACCTAAAGTTTTGCCGCCTTTCTGGATCAGGAATTTCAATCCAGATGCTATCAGCCATGCAAATAATAGAATCAGGCCAGCTTTTAAAATGTTCGGAATCGCCGATGTAATCGTCGAAATCATGCCTACAAGAGGCTCAGTCAATATATACAAATCTAAAATATTCAGGAACATAATGAAGACAAATACGAGAATCAGAATGTAGACAATTTTGCTGATAATCTTTTCTGCAGAGTACTTTTTATTGTTCATATTCGAAAAAAGTTTGTTATCAAGGCTGGTTTTCTGCAAACCTTTGTAAACCGCCTTTTCAATCAATTTTGCCACAAGCCATCCGACCAGGAGAACCGCAAGCGCAATCAGCACATTCGGCAATTTGCCAAGAATGCCATCCCAGCCATTGTAAAAATTATTGTACAAACTCCTCACTCCTTATTTAAATTGGATTTTTCGAGAGCTGCCGCTGTGCAGCATTTTTTCTAGATAAAATCCTTAGTTAGCTAGCAAGCTTACTTTAATCTACCCAATTGATGACGTTGTAAACAAAGAGACGCTTTATGATCAAAGCGTCTCTTTGTTTATTTGCACTCCAAGCGGATTAAAGTAAAAAAACCGAGCACTGGGGCCCGGTTTAAGATTCTTGTTTATTCTTTTTTGATTTCCGTAAAAACATGTAAACCAGATATCCTGCAATCATGGCAATACCAATTATTACGGTCAGTAAGGCAAAGTTCTCTTCAATGAATGGCATTGCCTTATCACCAAGAGCGACAATGATTGCAGCTTCCAGAAAGAACCGAGCTCCTCGGCCGATGATGGACCATATGATTAGGGTTGGTATTCTTACATTGGAGATGCCGGAAAAAATCGTGAACACTTTATAAGGGATAGGCGTGAATCCGGCAATCAGGATGGCCATCGCACCATATTTTTCGAAGTATTGCTCTACAAGTACAATTTTTTCTTCTTTTATAAAATAACGCAGGATTGGCCGGCCCACTTTTTTACCTATGTACCAGCCAAGAAGTGCGCCAAGTACAGATCCGGATGTCGTGATAAAGGCATACCAGAGTGCCCGGTCTGGATTCGCGATACCCATCGGAATCATCAAGACATCAGGCGGGATCGGGAAAAAGGAAGATTCCAGGAAAGACACGATGAATAATCCCCAGGAACCGAATTCAAGCAGCCATTCTTCAAACGTATGTATCCATTCAGACATGAAGTAGTTTCTCCTTTGAATTGTTATAGTTAGAAGTATATCATTTTTGATTCTGCCAGAGCCAATTATATCAGCAACTGGGAAAATATCGTACCCGTACTGCGAAGAGTGGTATTCTATATAAGAACTCAAATTCAAAGGAATGTTGTTGATGGAATATATCATTTTTTTGCTTCTTGGCGGATTGATCAGTGTCCTCTCGGGTTTTTTTGGAGTAGGCGGCGGCTTTATCCTGACGCCTATTTTGCTTTTGATTGGCTTTTCACCTCTTGAGGCAATTACCACAAGCTTGTTTTTTACGGTGGGTACATCTGTTTCGGGTATTACTGCCCATATCCGCCTGAAAAATATTCTCTGGAAAGAGGGCCTGATCATGGGGGCGAGCGGGATTGCCGCAACGCAGCTGGCCAGACCGCTTGTTTATTATCTTGAAGCACGGGGCTGGGATGAAATTGTCATCCCGTTCCTGTATATTTTGCTGCTTGCGTATTTCGCAATAAAAATGATCCGCCAGGGTAAAAAGAAAGAAGAAGGCAGCGCTGTTCCCGCATCCTTCTCAGTGCCAAAATTATTGGCTGTCGGGTTTGTTGGCGGGTTTGCCTCGGCTGCACTAGGGGTTGGCGGCGGATTCATCATCGTCCCGCTCATTATCACATCGCTAGGGTTCAATCCGAAAAAGGCAGTTGGGACAAGCCTTTTTGCCGTGATGCTGATTGTCAGCGTCGGATTCATTTCGTACGCGATAAACACCAATATCGATTATTTCATTGGCATGATGCTGATTGCCGGTGCGCTCGTTGGTTCACAATTTGGAGCGAAAATGACAAGTCACTTTGAAAACAAAGAAATGAACGCAATGCTTGGACTGCTTTACATCGCCACTCTGGCAGGAGCCGTGCTTAAGCTGTTCGATCTAAATAAAACAGGTCTTGTAATCATGGGCGTATTCATCGTTTATTTCTTTATCCGTGCAGCTGGGAAAATAAAAAATATAAAGGCAGTAAAAAAAGGCTGAGATTGATCAGCCTTTTTTTCTAAGCTTCGGATGTAACAGGATGCTTCACATATGCAGGAAACTCCAGTCTGGGAGAACCTTTTTTTACAAACAATGCTCCATCCCTTTTAAAAGGAAGACGCTTATACTCAAGTCCCTCATAATCAGGGGTGTAATGGAACGTAATCCCGGATTGGTCCTCCGGCAGTGCCGATAAAATCCTCCTGATGTCGACAGGCGTGGTGCTGATGACATCATACAGCTGGACCGTGCCATTTTCATTCGTGAAAATGACAATCGCGTTCTCGTTTTCATGATAGTAGAGATGGTCGGTAAAAACATTCAAGACATGGTACATCGTAATGCTGCCGGAATTAGCGGTGGCGAAGCGGTTTGAAACTGGCATTCTTCCATAAATGAATTTTTCAATGAAGGAAAGGTCTTTTGTAATGTCCAGTTTCCTCAAGCGGCCTTTCCCCGATGCAAAGACGGTGGAATATTGAAATTCTTCAACCGTTTCAAAACCGAACTTCGGGTAAAAATTCAGCACGGTGTCATTTGAGAACAGGTACATGAAATCGTACTTACCCTCGTATTCAGTGAGGACATGATTCATCAGGCTGGCTGACAGACCTTTGCTGCGATAATCCCAATGTGTCATGACAGTTCCGATCTGCAAGGCTCTGCGGCTTTGTCCTTCCATGATAAAATCGAGCTCATTTACGGAAACATTGGCAACCACTCTGGACCCATCTGCATAGGAATACGGAATGTACCTCTCTCGCCAATATCCGTTCTCATGCCAGCTTTTAAAATCAATGCCGAAAACCTCAGCCGCCAGCTGCATAAAGCTGGCTCGTAACCCTTCATTGTTCCGGTAATTGCTTACTAGCTTCATATATTAAAACTCCTGTCCTTTGAGGCAAACATATAGGTTTTATGGTGATAGCGAATACCATAGATCAAGCCCATTGCGAGCATATTGCCCATGAGCGAGCTGCCGCCGTAGCTGATGAATGGCAGCGGGATGCCGGTGATCGGCAAAAGCTGGATCGTCATCCCGATGTTCTGGAATACATGGAAGGTGATCATGCTGATGACGCCCGTGCTGATATAGGTGTTGAAAGGGTCGTTCGTGTCCAATGCGGTTTTCGTTAAATGGTAGATTAACAGGAAATACAGGCTGATGATGAAGCTGCCGCCGACAAAGCCGTATTCCTCGCCAATCACACTGAAAATAAAATCGGTATGGCTTTCAGGGATATATACTTCGCTGCCGTTTAACCCTTTGCCGGTTAACATACCAGAACCGATGGCACTAAGTGACTTTAAAAGATGGTAGCCATACTCAGGGTGGCTATCAGGATCAATCCATGCATAAATACGGCCGAACTGATAGGTTTTCACATTCAAGTATTCTTTCAGAAGTTCAGGTTTCCAGATGACGAGGTACAAAATTCCGGCTCCAAGAGCTGCACCTCCGCCATAAAGAGGCAGGATTATTTTCCAGGTGATGCCCGAAACAAGAATCATTCCGGTAAAGATTGCGATTACGACCAGTGAGGTTCCCAGGTCAGGCTGGAGCATGATCAAACCGAGTGGCACTGCGGTTACCATGCCAAGCTTGATGAAAAGAAGAAAGTCTGTTTGAAGAGTCTTCAGGTTATGTTTGTTGTGGTGGGCATAAATCGTGCTGCTGAGGGCAAGAATCAGAAAGACCTTCATGAATTCGGAAGGCTGGATCGAACCGAATGGATCAATGAAAAACCAGCTTTTTGCGCCATTCCTTTCTTCAGCGATGCTCGAAGGGGCAAAATGAAGAAAAACAAGCAGGAATATTCCAAAGCCGTACATAGACCACGAAAGTTTGCGGTACTGGTCGCTGTCGAACATCATGACAACACTAATAATTCCGCCACCGACGCCGTACCAAAAGATTTGCTTGAATAAAAAGTTCTGTCCGTATTGTCCAGTTTTTTGGGCACTGTAAATCGCCATGCAGCTTGCCAGAAAAAGCAGCAGCAAAATCAATGTCAGTGTCCAATCAAACCGTTCATGTTTTTTTAAAGGTTTATTCATCTATCAACACCCTGTCTGGCTCTTTTTTTACATTTTTATGCTATCAAAGAAAATTTATCCTTACAATGCTTCTATCTAATATAGACGAATGAACAGGTCCATTAGTTTCTTTGGCACAGCGGGATTATTTTGGTTCATAATAATGTTGTTTTTGGGGAGTCTGTATAAGATATTTTTGCTTATTTTTGTTAGAATGGAATGAGCGTCATTTTGTACGGAAGCAGCTCACCCGCTGTCAATTTACACCCAGAATTTGTCCGGGAGGTTAACGCCCTTGAAAAAGAACCATCCTTATAGCCGGGATTTGTTATATGTCCATTTGAACGACCGTGATCAATATGTTCTTTCGTATGGAATTGAATTCTTTGAATTTGCCAGGTCATTGTCTGATTCGCTCAATCACTTGCTGCTGCTGAAGCACCGCTATGAGGATGGCGAGTTCAACAGACATACTTTGTTTGATTATGTTCCAGAAGATGGTGTCGAAAAGCTGATCGCCGACAATGTTCATGCCTACGGCGATTTTTGCTGGATCGATTTCGAGGAATTGGAAGCGCTGAATGTGCTGTCAGCCCACGAAATAGCCGAAGTCCTTTATCTTGGCCATATCAAGCACCATCTTAAGCTGCCATTCTATAACCAGCTTAATAACCGTTTTGTGTACCTTGCCCATGAAGATGGCTGGTTCAATAAAACGTATTATCGGAATTTCAATGACTTTTTCCGGATGCTTGGCAATGTCCTTTCTGGAAAACTTGGCGAATTGAAGCCAGAGAAAACCTTGCTCGGAATCAGAAAAAAGAAATCCTATCCTTCAGTCAGCAAGGAAATCTTGAAAACACTGACCCCTGCTTTAAAGGAAGGTGCGGTCTTTTCGCTGAAAAATATCCAGCAAAACCGCAGCAGGATCGAAATTCCTATCTGGATCATCGGCGATTTTGCCAATATGGATGATATGTATGATGAGTATAGAGAAGCCAGCCGAAACACCCCGGACGGAAGGCTGGTATTTGATAAAAAGCTGAAAGAATGGAGCCTGCTTGCTCAATGACCTTTCAGGATCGGGAAAGTTTGTCGAAATGCTGAATAATGGTATCGGAAATATTCGTCAAAATGCTCAAGAATGAAATCGAGAATATTCGTCAAAATGCTCAAGAATGAAATCGAGAATATTCGTCAAAATGCTGAATATGAAATTGCAAAAAAATGTCGAAATGATCAATAATTTTGAAGCAATTTTTCGCGCATCGTGTATAATTGGATTTAGCGGAAAATTACATATCGAATGAATCGGGTGTCTTTTATAACAAGACTTAAAAGGGAAGTTGGTGAAAATCCAACGCGGTCCCGCCACTGTAAATGGGAGCAAGCTGCATCAGGCCACTGTACAAATGTATGGGAAGGCGCAGCAAGCATTGACCATGAGCCAGGAGACCTGCCTGTTCATTGCGCCAGAAAACCTACGAGGATAGGGAGGTGCCGACAGGCTCTATGTCTTTTATTTTGATAAAAACATTTGCTTACTCGGACATCTCCCCTTCAGGTGGAGATGTTTTTTGTTATATAAAAGAACAATTTGGAGGAGAAGCAAATGAAAAAATTATTATTAATGATGATGGCGGCTGCCATGATTCTTGCTGGATGCGGCACTGAAGCAAAGCAAGAGAAAGCGGAAGGCGAAAAAGCAGCGCAGGAGCAAAAGTCGGAATTCCCGGTAACTGTAAAAGATGCGATTGATGAAGAAGTTGTCATTGAAGAAAAACCTGAGAAAATCATATCTCTGATTCCGAGCAACACGGAAATCGTTTATGCGCTCGAGAACGGAGAGGCGATCGTCGGCGTCACAGACTTTGACAACTATCCAGAGGAAGCGATGTCCAAGGAGAAAATCGGCGGAATGGAATTCAATATCGAGAAAATGATCTCGCTGAAGCCTGATCTTGTGCTTGCACATGAATCTACCGCCGACACGGCGAAGGCTGGCCTTCAGCAATTGAAGGACGCGGGGATCGATGTTGTCGTCGTGAACGATGCACAGTCATTTGAAAAAGTCTATGAATCCATCGAAATGATTGGCCAGGCGATCGGCGAGCAGGAAAAGGCCAACGAACTTGTAAACATAATGAAAGACAGTTTTGCTGAACTGAAGAAACAGGCTGAAGCAATCAAGCCGGAAGAACAAAAAACCGTGTTTGTCGAGGTATCACCAGCGCCGGAAATTTACACAGCAGGCAAAAATACATTCATCAATGAAATGCTTGGGTTGATTGGCGCGAAAAATGCTGCAGGTGATATGGAAGGCTGGGCCAAGGTTGACCAGGAAGCAATCGTTGAGCGTAATCCAGATGCCGTTGTGACAACCTATGGATATTATACAGAAAAGCCGATTGAACAGGTTCTTGGACGCCAGGGCTGGAATAATGTAAAAGCGGTCAAGGACCAGCAGGTATTCGATGTCCACTCAGACCTCGTTACCCGTTCAGGTCCAAGGCTCGCTGAAGGAGCAGAGGAGCTTGCAAAAGCCATTTACCCGGACGTTTTTAAATAATATAGGATTTGCGTATATCGCAGCTGCGGCATTTTTGGTTGCTTCCATGCTGCTTGGCATTTCGATCGGAACGGTTTCCATCCCAGTACCAGCAATTGTTGAAATCATTGGTGCTGAAATTTTCCGCTTACAGGGACAGGGAATCGACCCGATGCATGCAAGCATTGTCATGGACATCAGGCTGCCGCGTGTGCTGCTGGCGGGACTCGTCGGCGCATCACTTGCCATCGCCGGTGCCGCATTCCAGGGGCTGCTGCGCAATCCACTTGCAGATCCGTACACACTGGGGATTTCATCCGGAGCCTCAATCGGTGCGGTGATCACCCTGTTTTTCGGCATCTCACTGCCGGTTGTTGGCATCTTTACCTTGCCGGTGTTGAGTATTCTTTTCGCATTTGCGACAGTATTGTTTGTCTTGTTTTTTGCCCGGAGAGTCGACAGGCTGCTCAAGGTTGAAACGATCATATTGACTGGAATTATTTTAAGTTCATTTCTAGGATCTTTTATTTCTTTGATGATTGCCCTCTCCGGCGAGGAGCTCCGGCAAATCATCGGCTGGCTTCTCGGCAGTGTCTCGATGCGCGGTTGGGAGTATATTAAAATTATTTTTCCATTCTTTCTGATTGGTTTAGTAATTTTACTTGCGAGCACAAGGGAGCTGAATGCGATGTCTTTTGGCGAAGAACGTGCCCAGCATCTTGGTGTGAATGTGGAGCGCCGCAAGTTATTGATTCTGCTCTCTGGCTCGCTATTAACCGGTTCTGCGGTGGCGGTCTCAGGGACAATCGGCTTTGTCGGGCTGGTCATCCCGCATTTGACTAGAACTGTGTGGGGACCAGACCATCGCCACTTGCTTCCGTTATCCGTATTGATCGGCAGCGGCTTCCTGATTTTAGCTGATCTTTTATCACGGACGGTCATCGCGCCATCGGAACTGCCGATCGGCGTAATCACCGCTTTGATCGGCGCACCTGTATTCGCGCTTATTTTAATGAGAAATCGTAAGGAAAGAAGTGCAGGCTGATGATTACTGTGAAAAATGTAACAGGCGGATATACGGGTGGCGAAGTGCTGAAAGAGGTTTCCTTCGAAGTAGGCAAAGGGGAATTGTTCGGCATCCTTGGCCCGAATGGCAGCGGGAAGACAACGCTGTTAAAAATGATCAGCGGAGCTCTTGATTTCAGGAAGGGTTCCATTCAGCTGGATGGCCGTCACTTGACCGAGTACTCGCCAAAGCAGCTTGCAAGGCTGATGGCTGTATTGCCTCAGCACGCAGAACAGGCCTTTCCTTATTCAGTAAAAGAAACTGTTTCGCTAGGCCGGTATGCGCACCAGAAGGGCTGGTTCAACAGCTGGCGTGTTGAGGATGAGGAAATTGTCCAGAAAGTGATGGAACAGACGGGCATTACTCATCTCCAGGAAAAATCGATCGTTGAACTCTCCGGCGGTGAAAAGCAAAGAGTCTTCCTCGCGCAGGCGCTGGCGCAACAGCCAAAAATCCTCCTGCTTGATGAGCCGACGAATCATCTTGATCTCAGCTTCCAAAAGGAACTGCTGGATCTTTTGAAAAGGTGGGCGGCAGAGGAGAATCTGACGGTCATCTCAATTTTCCATGATCTGAACCTGGCGTCACTCTATTGTGACAGGCTTCTTTTGATGGAAAATGGCAAGACCTTGATTGTCGACACTCCTGTGGAAGTTTTAAAAGAAGAGCGGATTAAAAAGGTTTATAAAACAGAGATTAAAAACCATCCGCATCCGGAGATTGCAAAGCCTCAACTCTTACTTGTTCCAGAAACGGACGGGGAGGAGAGCAGCAATTTTAAAATAGACGGAAGTTTGATTGTTGCTGGACATGATCGGATTGTCCTCCAATCACCGGTAAAATTGCGGACGATGTCTTCGGGAATCACCGGAGCGGGGATTGGATGGCACAGCTCGTTTGTGCACAGGATTGTCCCAATGGAGTATGACTGCAGTGACCATAAGGCGGAGATGGCAGAATATTTGCAGGAGAACGGTTTCCTGCCAAGCGAAACAGTCGGGATGATGACGGCAGTTCCGGCAGAAACAGCATCTCACCAGCTTTTTGAAGAGGGTAGCCATTCGATTTTTATCATAGTATCGGCTGGAAACACCCATCGAGAAAGCCCGCGAAACATCAATACCTGGCTGTTCATCAATGGCAGGATTTCCGAAGAAGCTTTTATCCAGAGCGCGATGACCGCGGCCGAAGCGAAAATCAGTGTATTGCAAGAGCTTGAAGGCAGCGCGCCGGTTGCTGCCGGACAGTTTGCAGGCATTTCAACAGACAGCATCTGCATCGCCGCCACCCAGCAGGGAGAACTAATCTCCTACGCAGGCACTGCCACCCCGCTAGGGAAGCTGATCAGTGAAGGAGTTTACACCTGCACAAAGGACGCCATTTTAAAATATAGAGCAGCCCGGTCCGCTTCTCATCGTTAAGTCAATGAAAGAAACAAGCCCTCTTAGTGTTTCATCATGAATGAAGGAAACAAGCCATTTAATCTCGAATCTATGTAATGAGGTGATCACAATGGAATTGAAAATGGGTTATGTCATTTTATATGTTTCTGATTTGGAAAAAACAAAACACTTTTACGGCGAATTGCTAGGTTTGAAGCTGCGCAATGAATTCGGGACGTATATTGAATATGAAACAGGCAATACAGTGCTGTCGATGAACACAAGAGAAAGCGGCCGAGAAATCACAAAGCTACCGATTCCTGACGGGGTGAAGAATGAACAAACTTTTGAGTTGGGCTTCGTGACAGAAGACGTTAAAGGTGCAGTGGAAAAGCTGCGGTCAGCCGGCGTTCCGATTTTGCTCGAGCCAACCGAAAAACCTTGGGGCCAGGTCGTTGCCTATGCAGCGGATCCGGATGGACATTATATTGAGATTTGCACCCCGATTGGGTGATAAATTCCTGCAGTCTTTGGACTGCAGGAATTTTTTTGTGCTGACCAAGGGATATAAGGAATGCTTTATAAGCCTTAAACGGGGGCGGAGGTCCAAAAAAGTCTTATGGGAAGGTTCTATAAGACTAAAGGGAGCATGAGACTTGGAAAAGGTCACATAGAAAGGTTCTATAAGCCCTAGATGGTGGTGAAGCTCCCAAAAGGTCACATAGAAAGGTTCTATAAGCCCTAGATGGTGGTGAAGCTCCCAAAAGGTCACATAGAAACATCCTATAGGCCCAAGATGGTGGTGAAGCTCCAATAAAGGTCATATAGAAAGGTTCTATAAGTCCAAAACGGAGACGGAGCCTCCAAAAGGTCACATAGAACAATTTATATTCCCAAAACTGGGATGGAGTCCAGAAAAGGTACTATAGTAAGGATCTTATGAGCCTAAAACAATACAGGAGTAATTCATGTTAAATAGCTATTTTACATTTAAAGGATTTCACAAATCTATATGGAAAAATGAGATATCAGCAGATTTTTGAAGAAATACAGCTATTTCAGCGCTTACAGCACAGGTTGCCCGTTTTTAAAATTATGTTATGATTATTCCTGTTTGTAACGGACCCGGCTTGCTTGAGAGTAGGAAGCCACAAAATAATCTTAAGGGGTGTTTATTTGAATACTACTACAATTAAAGAACAATGGTTTGGCAACGTTAAAGGAGATATCCTTTCTGGGATCGTCGTTGCGCTGGCTTTGATTCCTGAGGCGATCGCGTTTTCGATTATTGCTGGTGTTGACCCGATGGTAGGGCTTTACGCTTCATTCGCAATTGCTGTGACAATCGCGATTGTCGGCGGACGTCCTGGTATGATTTCAGCTGCGACCGGTGCGATGGCGCTGTTGATGGTGACGCTTGTTGCTGACCATGGTTTGCAATATTTAATGGCAGCAACGATTTTGACAGGTGTCCTGCAGATTCTGTTTGGTGTGTTTAAATTGGCAAGGTTCATGAAGTTCATTCCGCGATCAGTCATGATTGGATTCGTAAATGCACTGGCAATCCTGATCTTTATGGCCCAGCTTGAACAATTTGTCGATGCTACATGGGTTATGTATGCTTTGGTAGCGGGTGCGCTTGCCATCATTTATCTTTTCCCTCGAATCACAAAAGCAGTGCCATCACCGCTTGTGGCAATCATTGTCATTACTGTGATTGCGATCATGACAAAGAGCGATGTCAGAACGGTTGGCGATATGGGGAATCTGACTTCTGCCCTGCCGACATTCCTAATTCCTAATGTACCTTTTAATCTTGAAACATTGAAAATTATTTTTCCATATTCATTGGCCCTGTCGATTGTCGGCTTGCTTGAATCCTTGCTGACTGCTTCTATCGTTGATGACATGACGGATACTTCCAGTGATAAAAATAAAGAAAGCCGCGGCCAGGGGATTGCCAACATTGTTGCTGGATTATTCGGCGGCATGGCGGGCTGCGCTATGATTGGCCAATCGGTTATCAACGTAAAATCTGGAGGACGAGGCAGATTGTCAGCTTTTGTTGCTGGTACGTTTCTGATGTTCCTGATTATCGCATTAGGAAATGTCGTTGTACAAATACCGATGGCAGCCCTAGTTGGGGTTATGATCATGGTATCGATCGGAACGTTCGACTGGTCATCAATTAAAGGGATGGCCAAGACTCCTATTACCGATTCAACCGTAATGGTAGTCACTACTGTCACTACAGTATTTACACATGATTTATCAAAAGGTGTTTTTGCCGGCATCATCCTTAGCGCGATTTTCTTTGTGGCAAAAATCTCAAAGGTGAAGGTGACATCTACATTGGATGTTGCAACAGATCGCCGTACGTATTTTGTAACAGGGCAGGTATTCTTCGCGTCTGTTACGGACTTGATCGAATCCTTTGATCTAAAAGAAACAGCAAAAGAAGTCGTAATTGACCTGACACATGCCCATGTTTGGGATGATTCAGCGGTCGCGGCAATTGATAAAATCGTCATTAAATTGAGAGAAAACGGTACAGTGGTCCGTCTGCATGGACTGAATGAGCCAAGCTCCCACTTGATTGACAAGCTAGCCGTTCACAAACAGGAAGGCGCCAAGCTTTCCGGACATTAAAATATTGAAAAGTGCGTTGACCACTCAACGTGCTTTTTTTATATAATGAGAAATAGAGATAGTAGGGGGAATGAGAGATGTTCAAGAAAATCCTGCTTGCTGCTGATGGGTCTGACCATTCAGTTCGTGCAGCAAAAAAAGCAGCGGAACTGGCGAAACTTAGCGGTAATAGTGAAATTACGGTTGTATATGTAATAGATGGTCAAACCTCAAAAGAAGATGTTCTTCATAACCCAGACCGGACTGTCGTTGAGGAAAAAAGAAAAATGAGACTCGCCCCGGTGACGAATCTTTTTAATAGCGATGATTTGAATTTTAAATTAGAGAAATTGCTCGGTGAACCGGGACCAGCCATCGTGGATTATGCGAATAAGAACCAATTCGATGTAGTCGTCGTCGGCAGCCGCGGCTTGAACGGCTTGCAGGAAATGGTTCTCGGCAGTGTAAGCCACAAAGTGGCCAAACGAGTGAAAGCACCGGTGATGATCGTAAAATAACAGCGCTCAGGACAATCTGAGTGTTTTTTATTGGGGTTTTAAATCCGTGAGTACACCTATACTGAAGGGGCTTTCCATTCACGGTATTATCTGTTGATTCATATGGTATATTAGGCATTTGAACCAGTTCGAATGCCAAAATCGGGATTACTCTTTTTATCAGAGTGAAAATCAAAAGAAAGTTCCGTATTTTAATAAGCGTACAGGTTTCATACAGGTAAAACAGGAAATAGTATAGCAGGAGCATGGAATATTAAAAATTGATAACAATTACTTTATTAAAAAATAAAGTGGTAAAATAAATAACGGAAAGTGCCTATAGAAGGCACTCGAGCTAATTAGCAAACAGAGCGAATTCATTGGAGGTCTATTTCTATGAAGACAAGAATCGGGCTGCTGTATGGCGGCAAATCGGCTGAACATAAAGTATCGATGCAGACAGCTTTGGCTGTGACGAAGGCATTGGATTTTGAAAAATTCGAGATTTATCCTATATACATAACGGAGGAAGGAGAGTGGGTCAAGGGTCCTCAGTTGAACGCGCCTGCAGAGAACGTCAAGGCACTTGAGTTTTCGGAAGGATCGAACTTGCCGACTCCTTCATTTACTCCAGCATTATTCCAGGCAGGCGGTGCAGAATCCGGCAAGACTCTTGATGTCATCTTCCCATTGCTTCACGGCCCGAACGGTGAAGATGGAACGGTTCAAGGCTTGCTTGAATTATTGAACCTTCCTTATGTCGGGAACGGCGTCCTTGCATCTGCAGCAGGCATGGATAAAATCGCCATGAAGAATATTTTCGCACAGGCGGGACTTCCTCAGGTTGAGTATGTATCTGCCCTTCGCAGTGAATGGGAAAAGAACAATGAAAAAATCTATAGCCTGGTGGAAGAAAAGCTTGGCTATCCATGCTTCGTAAAGCCTGCAAACCTTGGATCGAGCGTAGGGATCAGCAAGGCTTCGAACAAGCATGAGCTTGAAGCGGCGTTCAAAGAAGCGTTCCAATTTGACCGTAAAATCATCATCGAACAGGGTGTTGTTGCACGCGAAATCGAAATCGGAGTATTGGGCAATGATGAGCCTGAATGTTCTGTAGTAGGGGAAATTGTTCCTAAAAAAGATTTCTACGACTATAAAGCGAAGTACGAAGATGGCGACACGGCCATGATCATCCCTGCTGAAATCACCGATCAGCAATACGCTGATTTAAAAGAAATGGCGATTACTGCTTTTAAATCACTTGATTGCTCAGGACTTGTTCGCGCAGACTTCTTCCTGACAAAAGATGGCCAGCTGCTGATCAACGAAGTGAACACAATGCCTGGCTTCACACCATTCAGCATGTTCCCGCTTTTATGGAAGCATACGGGTGTTGAATACCCGCAGCTGATCGAAAAATTGGTGAACCTGGGGATCGAACGCCACGCAGAAAAGCAGAAAATTAAGTACACTTTCTAATACAGTGAACACATAAATTTTAACACCAGGGGAGACACGGCCAGTGAAAGCATCATGCTTTCTTCTGCCGTGTTCCTTCATTTTTGCCGTCAATGGGAGGAAATCAATATGATCCAAAAAACATTATCAGAAGTCGCTCAAATGGCGGGTGCCTTGAACGATGTGAGCAAATTCTCTGATGTAATCATAAAGGGAGTTACAATCGATACTCGTAAAGTGGAAGAAGGCAACTTGTTCGTTCCTTTTAAAGGAACTCGGACTGACGGCCATAATTTTGTTGAAGATGTTATCAGGGACGGTGGTGCTTCAGCTGCCCTTTGGCAAAAGGATGTGCCGAATCCTCCGGAGGATCTGCCAATCATCATCGTCGAAGATACGACAACGGCCTTGCAGGAGCTGGCGAGAAGCTACCGCAACTCGCTCGATATCAAGGTAGTCGGGATTACCGGCAGCAATGGGAAAACGACTACGAAGGACATGACCGCGAATCTGCTGGCGCAGAAATACAAAGTTCAGAAAACCGAAGGCAACTTCAACAACCATCTCGGTCTTCCGATCACACTTCTCCGTTTGCGTGAAGATACAGAGGTCGCTGTGCTTGAGATGGGCATGAGCAGTAAGGGTGAAATTGAATTTTTAACAAAGATGGGTCGTCCTGATGCAGTAATCATCACGAATATTGGAGAATCCCACCTGCTTGATCTAGGTTCAAGGGAAGCGATTGCCGAAGCGAAGCTTGAAATCATCAGCGGTTTGCGCGAAAACGGATTGATTATTTTTCATGGAGACGAGCCGCTCCTTCAGGAAAGGCTTAATGATTACCATGGGTCAGGTGAACTGAAGACTTTTGGTGCAAGTCAGGATAATGATCTGTATCCTGTCAGCATTGAACCAATGGAAAGCGGGAATAAGTTCAAGACGAATCACTGCGATGAAACATTCTATCTGCCGGTTCTCGGAAACCATAATATCCTGAATGCACTGGCAGCAATGCTAGCCGCAGAGTTCCTTGGTGTATCTTTTGAAAAAATGAATGACGGCTTCGCGGGTTTGAAGCTGACAAACATGAGGATGGAACTATCGGAAGGCACTAATGGCGAGAAAATCATCAATGACGCTTACAATGCGAGCCCAACCTCAATGAATGCAGCCATCGACCTCGTTGCCAACCTTTCAGGCTACAGCCGTAAAATCCTCGTGCTCGGTGACATGCTGGAGCTTGGGCCTCTGGAAGAAGAGTATCATTACAAAGTTGGTGCGTCACTAGATGCAGATAAAATCGATTATGTATTCACATTTGGCAAACTTAGCGAATCAATCGCCAGGGGTGCCGGGGAAGTACTGGGAGAGGACAGAGTATTTGCCTGCCAGGATAAACAGGAACTGAGCAATGAACTGAAAAAGTACGTAACAGACGAAACGATCGTCCTTGTAAAAGCATCTCGTGGGATGAAACTTGAAGAAGTTGTCAAAACGCTGCAGAAATAAACATTCCCAACTGGATGTCCTGACTGACAGGGCATCTTTTTGGCTTTTTTAGGATCGGTTTATAATCATTTGGACTTGTGTAAGAGAGTTTGATGCTGCTGCAGAAATATATGTGCTGGCAGCAGAGTAGCTTTCAGGCAAAAAAAGCCTTCATTAAATGGGCTAATTACAGGAATTTCAAGGTTAAATGCTTTAAAATGGGGAAAGATTAAATACGAGAAAAACTAATGGGTGATTGGTTATGATAGGTTGTCTTTTAATCCATGGATTTACCGGCTCTCCCTACGAGGTAGAACCCCTCGCCCAGTCGTTGAAAGAAAGAACCGACTGGCAGATCGTTGTTCCTACACTTCCAGGTCATGGCGATGAGCTCAGCTTGAAGGGAATCAAGCATGTCGAATGGATTGGTCATGCTGAAAACGAGCTGAAAGCACTTTTGAACAAATGTGATACCGTCTATGTCATCGGTTTTTCGATGGGAGGGCTGATCGCCAGCTATCTCGCTTCGAAATATCCTGTGGAAAAACTCGTCCTGCTCAGTGCAGCTGCCTATTATGTGAATCCGAAGCAGCTTGCATATGACATCAAGGAAATGATGAGGGATACGGTAAAAGGGAAATTGAAGGAAAATGAATTATTCAGGCGTTATAAACGAAAAATTAAGGAAACACCCATGACCGCTACCTTGCAGTTTCGCAGGCTTGTGACAAAAATCAAGCCTATTCTCAACGATGTGAAAGTCCCTACCTTGATTGCCCAGGGGGAAAGTGATGGCATCGTCCCTCCCAAAAGCGCCCAGTATTTATATGAAAACATTGGCGCAAAAGAAAAACGGCTGATTTTTTATAAGAACTCCAAGCATCTGATCTGTCATTGCGACGAAAAAGAACATCTTTTTGATGAAGTGTATGATTTTTTAACTTCCAAGGAGAGAGCAAGAATTACCAGATGAACCTATGCTTCAAAAATTGCTTTTCCTTCCTAAAGATGGTATGATGAATATTGAGTGTCTAACTGAGAAAATCCTTTAAGCGGACATACTCCCGTGTTGGAGAATGTCTTTTTTTGCTAATATTTCAGGTTCTGTGCTTCAGCATGCTACTCTCGAATGCTGATTCAGCCCTGCTTAAAACACAAGGTGCTAACACCTATTTTGCCGTAAAGGTACGATAAAATTAACCAGAATCAGAAATGGTTTGGATCCTTAAACAGCCACTTAAATATCGAAAGCATTGGCGAGATGCCGGTGCTGGACAAATGTGAACATAAAGGAGAATGAATAAAGTTGACAATGTTCCAAGAGATGGGCATTAGCCCCGCAACACTAAAAGCTGTAAAGAATATGGGTTTTGAGGAAGCAACTCCTATTCAGGCGCAGACGATTCCAATCAGCCTTGAAAACAAGGACTTAATCGGCCAGGCACAAACAGGTACTGGTAAAACTGCAGCATTTGGTATTCCTCTAGTTGAAAAGATCAAGAAGGAAAACCACAATATCCAGGGAATCATCATCGCGCCAACTCGTGAATTGGCAATCCAGGTTTCTGAGGAATTATATAAAATTGGTGCTGGCAAAAGAGTGGGCGTTCTTGCAATTTATGGCGGCCAGGATATCAACCGCCAGATCCGTGCATTGAAAAAAGGACCACACATCATCGTCGGAACGCCTGGACGACTTCTTGACCACATCAACAGAAAGACAATCCGTCTTGATAATGTTGAAACAGTCATTCTTGATGAAGCAGATGAAATGCTGAACATGGGCTTTATCGAAGATATCGAAGAAATCCTTGCTAAAATCCCTAACGAACGCCAAACATTGTTGTTCTCCGCTACAATGCCTGGCCCAATCCAGAAAATTGCTGAGCGTTTCATGAAGGAACCTCAAATCGTTCGTGTTAAAGCAAAGGAAATGACTGTTCCTTTGATCGAGCAATACTATATTGAAGTTCAGGAAAAGAACAAGTTCGACGTTCTTACTCGTCTTCTTGATATCCAGTCACCTGAATTGGCAATCATCTTCGGCCGCACAAAGCGCCGTGTTGATGAACTTTCTGAAGCGTTGAACCTGCGCGGCTACACGGCTGAAGGAATCCACGGAGACCTAACACAGGCGAAGCGTATGTCTGTACTAAGAAAGTTCAAGGAAGGTTCAATCGACGTGCTTGTTGCAACAGACGTTGCTGCTCGTGGACTTGATATCTCTGGAGTAACACATGTTTACAACTTTGACATCCCTCAGGATCCTGAAAGCTATGTACACCGTATCGGACGTACTGGCCGTGCAGGTAAAGAAGGTATGGCAATTACGTTTGTAACACACAGAGAAACTTCTTACCTTCACGTTGTTGAAAAAACAACGAAGAAGCGCATGGAAAAAATGAAAGCTCCAACTATGGACGAAGCGTTGGAAGGCCAGCAAAGAGCCGTTATCGACAAGATTACACAAACAATCGAGTCAAACAACCTTCAATACTACCGCCAGGCTGCAGATGAGCTGTTAAAAGATCATGATGCACAGACAGTCGTAGCTTCAGTATTGAAAATGCTCACAAAAGAGCCTGATATGACACCTGTTAAGCTTACTGAGGAAAAGCCTCTTCCAAACAGAAGAGACAAGAAGCCTCAAGACCGCAGAAGATTTGATAATAACAGAGGCGGCGGCGACGGGCGCAATAAGAAGCCTTACAAGCCACGCTCTGGCACAAAACGCACAGGCGGCGGCAGCAGAGAAGGCGGCGGCTTTAAATCAAGGTCACCACGCTAATATAAATCAAGTAAAAATCCCCGGTTTCGTAATGAAACCGGGGATTTTTTTATACATGATCCAGCTCGGCAGTTAGTTGTGGTGGTTGCCCAAGGAAGATTTTAATGATGACGACCACATTTTGCAATATATCGACCACATTCCTGAAGATACGACTGTATTTTGCATTATGTCGGCCACGTTTCTGAAGATATTGACCACATTTCTAAAGATATCGACCACATTTTGCAATATATCAGCGGATTTTTCAATATATCGACCACGTTTTACGTTATATCGACCACATTTGGTATTATATCGACCAAGTCGATTTTCTTCCCCATTCCCGACCGCACAAATATAATCTTGGGCATACTACCTATAAAAAATGGGTGTGTATGCAATGACGATCGTTAGACTTGGGTATGTGGCGATGAGCGAGGAATTGAAAAATGCATCGCCGTCACAGACGATGACATTCAAACAGTTCCAGGGAATCCAGGATCGGGAAGCGGCCATCAATAAGCTGGAAAGAATCGCAATTTCCAATCTTGAAAATTGCTTGCGCCTCTTAAGGCACAGCAAAGCGAACGAGATTCATTTTTTCAGATTGAGCTCCAGGCTGATTCCGCTTGCGAACCATGAAGAGCTTTCTGATTGGAAGTACATGCGTGCTCTAAAAGGAACACTGAAGGATATCGCAGAATTTTTACACGTGAATCCGATGCGTGTAGACTTCCACCCGGATCACTTTGTCCTGCTGAATACATTGAAAACTGAAACGCTGAATAATTCGGTAAAAACACTGGCAATGCACCATGCGCTGCTGAAGGGGATGGGGATTGATCCGGAGCACCGCTGCGTCCTGCATGTCGGCGGAGTATATGAAGATAGAGAAAAGGCGCTTGAGCAGTTTATCCATAATTGGGGCCTGATTTCAACGAGGCTGCAGGATATGGTCATCCTTGAGAATGATGACACATCGTTCACGCTCCACGACACCCTTTATCTTTGCGAAAAACTGGGGATTCCGCTTGTATTCGATTACCACCATCATTTGGCGCATCATGAGAACATCAATTGGCAGGAACAGTGGGAACGGATAGCCGGTACATGGGAACACTCCAAGCTGCCTGTGAAGATGCATATCTCGAGCCCCAGGTCCGAAAAGGATTTCCGTGCCCACGCCGAATATGTAGACGTTCAGATGTTCATGGATTTCATCAATGGCATCAAAGGCTCCGTCCCAGAAATCCATTGCATGATTGAAGCGAAAAAGAAAGACCTCGCTTTATTCAAGCTTGCCGAAGACTTATCCAAAATCCCAGAAGTCGAAAAAATCGACGGAAGCAGCTTCCTGCTGAAATAAATCGAACCATCGGGCATCCCCGGAACATGAAATGACAAAAATCGAACAACTCTCAGAAAATAGTAATCGACAAAATTCGAACAACTCTCACAAAATGATGAAACGACATAAATCAGGCAACTCCCCTGAAAGAATAAATCGACAAAAATAGAGCCGTGCCTGGCACCTGTTGAATAAAACAGGTCGTGAATAAGTGGAGAGTTTCGAATGTGTCACCTGTTGATTTTCCTCCCCAATCTTGAGTGTGGTTGTTGTATACTTAGGAAGGTGCTATTAATTGGAAGAGCGGGAGGATGTTTATGACGATTTCTGAGCCGCAAAAAAGGATTTCTGCGCGGGCTTTGACGGTCTGGAAGATTGCTGCTGCCCTCCACTCGCTGGTGATTTGGGGTTTGGCTGGCGGTCTGACCGCCATTACAGTATTTTTTGATTGGCCTTACTGGATCATTGGAGCAGCTTTGTTCATTGCTGCTGTATATAGTGTTTTATTTATCTTTATTTTGCCGGCATTACGCTGGAAACGCTGGCGCTATGAGGTAAGGGAGCAGGAAATTGAGCTCCAGTATGGGGTTTTTATAGTAAAGAAGACGCTTATCCCCATGATACGCGTCCAGCACGTTGATACCCAGCAGGGGCCTTTATTAAGGAAGTACCGTTTATCGACGGTGACGGTTTCGACTGCTGCGACAGTACACGAAATACCTGCACTTGACATGGAGGAAGCGGAGGATTTAAGGACTTCGATTTCAAGGCTGGCAAGGGTGGCGGATGAAGATGTCTGATCCAAAAAGGCTGCATCCGATTGCCGCCGTCGTTAATGCACTCCGGCAGCTAAAAGAACTGATCATTCCATTTCTTATATTTGTCGTCTTCGGCAGCAGGGGGACGGATTGGGATCTGTTTTACTTTTTCGGTTCAATCGGCGTAGTTGTACTCGTTTTAGTCTTTGGGGTTCTATCATGGTACAGGTTTACATATCGGATTGAGCAGGGTGAATTGAGGATCGAATACGGACTGATTGTCCGGAAAAAACGCTATATCCCATTTGACAGGATCCAAAGTCTCGATTTATCAGAAGGGATTTTACAGAGGCTGTTCGGCCTTGTGAAGGTAAAAGTTGAGACAGCCGGGTCAGGCGGGATGGGCCTTCAGGATGGGGAGGCTGTTTTAACGGCAATCAGCAGGCAGGATGCAAAAGAGATCCATGATTATTTGGTTTCAATCAAGAAGGCGGGCCGGCTGCAGGAAGCCGAAGATGAGCCGAAAACGAGCGAGGACCTTCTTTATAAAATATCAGGATCAGAGTTGATCATGCTTGCGACGACTTCAGGAGGTGTCGGGGTCGTCATCTCAGCGGTGATGGCTTTCGTGTTCCAATTTGAAGAATTTATTCCGTACGAGAGGATTTTTGATGGAGTGGAGCATTTTGTCCAGAATGGCGTCGTTTTTGTCAGTATTGGCGTCTTTATCGGCTTTTTGCTAGCGTGGTTCATCGCTCTGCTTGGCACGATGATGAAATACGCCAATTTTACCGTAAGGAAAGTGGACAATGACCTTGTCATCACGAGAGGGTTACTGGAGAAACGGCAGTTCACAATCCCGCTGAACCGGATCCAGGCTATTCGGATCAGCGAGAATCTCGTCAGGCAGCCGCTAGGCTATGCCTCAGCTTATGTTGAAAGTGCAGGCGGGTCCGCGCTTAATCAGGAGAGTTCGAAGGTCATCATTCTTCCAATCGTGAAAAAAAACAAGATACCTGTATTGCTCGAACCTCATTTGACGGATTACCACTTCCGGGTCAATGTATCGCCTGCACCGTCACGGGCATTCAGCAGATACCTGTTCAAAGGCTGGCTGTTCGTGCTGCCAATCATAGCGGCAGCAATCTGGTTCATAAGACCCTGGGGATATGGTGCGCTCATTCTGCTGGTCGTCTCAGCCTTGTGGTCGTATCTGAACTATAAGGACGCGGGCTGGAGCCTTGATCAGGGAATGCTGACTTTTCGTTACCGGAACATTGTAAAGAACACTGTTTATATGAGGAAAAATAAAGTTCAGTCCTTCAGCGTGAAAGAAAGCATTTTTCAGAGAAAGAAGAAGCTTGCTACGGTTGAAGCAATCGTGAAATCGGGGCACGGCGGAGCCGGCGGAAAAGTGATCGACCTTGAGAAAAAGCATGCTGACTTAATTTATCATTGGTATTCGCATAAAACATTCGACCAAAAGTAAAAGCGCCAATCAGGCGCTTTTTTGTGTGAAGGGAAAGTATTAATTTCACTACGAGAACTGTCCAGCTACTTTGACTAGTCCATCGAGTCTTGGTTGGGTCCTTTATCCTTTGTTTTTAAAAACTGCCATTCCAATCAGGAATCCGGCAAGCATGCCGAAAATATGGGCAGTAATATTGATGTTAGACTGGACGAAGGTCATGATGACACCGATGATGGCGATGGTCATGATGGTCTGGGAGTTCTCCCTGGAAAGCAACGCTTTACGGAATGCGATAATCGAAATATAGAACCCGAAAAGGCCGAAAATCGCACCGCTTGAACCAACGTGAGTGTAGGTCAACGGCTCGAGGATCAATGTGGCGATGTTTGCGGCGATGCCTGTTGCCAGATACAGCAGGATAAATTTTGTTCTGCCCATCAATTGCTCCAGGGCAGGACCGAACAAGACAAGTGAGAAGCTGTTAAACAGCATGTGCGCAAAGCCTGCATGCATGAAAATCGGGGTGACGATCCGCCAGTAGTCTCCATTTACGATGAACAGATTCACTCCGGAAAGCAGCTCGAAGACATATCTGCTTGGGAAAACTGGTATTGCGGTCACCAAATATAATAAGATATGGATTGAGATAATGAGGGAGACAATCGGATAGTAGCGGATGAAATCACGCAAACTTTCGGTTCTTGTAAACATGCAAAACCTCCTGGGCACTAATACATAAAGGATAGCCTTAATAGGCGAAAGTTGTACACTATTTTGTATGCTGCACCGATCTTTTTTAGAAGGGAACTGGAAAAATGATCATAGGAACGGGAATTGATATCGTTGAAATCGGCCGGATCCGCAAACTGGCAGAGTCCCAGCTGCGTTTTCCTGATCGAGTACTGACCGAAAAAGAAAAAGAAATCTTCAATAAATACAATGAACGAAGAAGAATGGAATTCCTGGCCGGCCGCTGGGCAGCAAAGGAAGCTTTTTCAAAAGCAAAGGGAACAGGCATCGGCAAAGAATTGTCCTTCATGGATATCGTAATCGAGAATGATCCGCATGGACGCCCCATCATCACAAAGCCCTATATGGAAGGTGTTCATCTTTCAATTTCCCACAGTGAGCAATATGCCATTGCACAAGTGGTCATCGAAAAAATTTAAAATGCTTGTCAATCCCGGGGGCATATTCACCCAGGTTGTCTCATATATTCATAATGCAGTAAGGGAGACAAGGCTAGGGCGGCGGGAACATGGCTGCACGAAGACCACTTAAGCAATTTTGCAGCCAGTGTCTTATACCTGTCCTTTCTTTCCCTTTACACGTTTAAATGAGACTAAAAGGGGTTGGAAGAATGAAGAAAAGGTTGTTGCTGCTTCTCGCCGGGCTCATGGTTATTTTTGCTCTGGCTGCCTGCGGTACAAAATCACAGGAATCTGTGGTTAAGGAGTTGGATGGAACGCTCACCGATTTGAAGAGTTACAAAGCTAAGGCAAAGATGACGTTGCAGATGGGGACAGAGCCACAAGTGTACGAGGTAGAGATTTGGCATAAAGATCCTTCGTTTTACCGTGTAAACCTGAAAAATGCCCAGAAGGACCAAAGCCAGATGATCCTCAGGAATGAGGAAGGGGTTTTTGTTCTGACACCAGCTTTGAACAAGAGCTTCCGCTTCCAGAGCGACTGGCCGAAAAACAGCAGCCAGGCTTACCTTTACGAATCTTTAATCATGGATATCCTCGAGGATAAACAAGCGAAATTCTCGGCGACAAAGGATCATTACGTTTTCGAAACGAAAACAAGATATCAGAATAACAAGATGCTTCCGATCCAGGAGATCAAGCTGAATAAAAAGAACCTTGCTCCGGTAAGTGTGAAGGTGATGGATCCGGACCGTAATTCCCTCGTGACGGTTGAATTCTCCGATGTCAAATTCGACGCAAGCTTTGACAAAGATGCATTCGATATGAAGAAGAACATGACGGGTGCACAGCTTGAAGTTCCGGTAATGGCTGACGTGGAAGACAAAGAATTCACGGTTAAATACCCAGTCGCTGAAATTCCTGGCGTGACGCTGATCGACGAAAAGGAAATCAAGACAGAGAACGGAAAGCGCGTTGTATTGACATATGACGGCGAGAAATCATTCACGCTGATCCAGGAAAAAGCAGACGCGATGCCTGCGATGTCTTCTGCGATCAACATGACAGGCAAGCCTGTTGACCTTGGCTTCACAATTGGGGCCATGAACGAGACTTCGATTTCATGGACGCACCTCGGAGTCGATTATATGCTGGCTTCATCAGACTTATCACCAGAAGAATTGGAAATGGTGGCCAAATCGGTCCTTGCTGATATGGAAAAATAAGCGACCCAAAGCAGGCTCAGAGCAACCTGGGCCTGTTTTTTTATGGGCTCAACTGTATGTGGGGCCTTTGCCGAAGTTCCTTTTTGCAAAAATAGCTGCAAATCCAAACATTTATTATCCATTTGACAATGAGTTCTTTCGGTTTGATAATAAAACAATAAAAATATCGTTCGGATTGAAGGAAGTGGAGTTTCGGTGGAGGAGCAAGGTTTTTTTTACCGTGATACATGGGCAGAAGTGGATTTGGACCACGTTAAGGCAAATGTTAAAGCTATCAAGGGACATCTGCCGGAGAACGTCGGATTTATTGCGGTCGTGAAGGCTAATGCCTACGGACATGGGGACTCGCAAGTGGCAGAGGCTGCGCTGGAGTCAGGCGCCTCGCTGCTGGCTGTCGCATTCATGGACGAGGCACTCGCGTTAAGGAAAAAGGGGATAACAGCCCCAATACTTGTGCTTGGTGCAAGCAGGCCGGAGGATGTGAATATTGCGGCCGAGGAAGGAATCATCCTAACCGTTTTCCAGCAGGAATGGCTGTTAAAAGCTCGTGAGGTGCTGAAAAAGGATGCTTTCCTCTCGCTTCATATAAAAATTGATACAGGCATGGGGCGTATCGGTATTCGCTCTGCAGAGGAATTGAAGGCAATAGAATGGATGATTGAAGAAGATGCAAGGCTTAACCTGAACGGAATCTATACACACTTTGCAACTGCGGATGAATTGGATGATACGTATTTCACCAAACAGCTCCGTCTGTTCAAAGAAATGCTTTCCACCTTGGACAAGCAGCCTCCGGTTATCCATAGCAGCAATAGTGCTGCTGCCCTCATGCATGCAGACGCACAGTTCAACGCAGTGAGAGTGGGAATTGCGATGTACGGGCTGACCCCATCAGTTGAAATCGAACCCCAATTGCCTGTCAAATTGAACGAAGCGTTCACGATCCATTCTCGGATTGTCCATGTGAAGAAGCTGGATAAAGGTGAGAAGGTGAGTTACGGGGCCACTTATGAAGCACCTGAAGATATTTGGGTAGGCACGCTCCCGATTGGGTATGCTGATGGATGGATACGCAGGCTGCAGGGACAGGAAGTTTTGGTCGATGGAATAAGGTCGCCGATTATCGGCCGCATTTGCATGGATCAGTGCATGGTGAAGCTTCCTTATGAAGTTCAGGTGGGAACGGTTGCTACCTTGATAGGCAAGCAAGGTAAAGAGACAATTTCAATCAACGAGATTGCCAGGAAGCTTGAAACGATTAATTACGAAGTTCCATGCATCATCTCATCAAGGGTTCCGCGCCTCTACAAACAGGACGGCAGGGTAGTCGAGTTGAATAATTCTTTGTTATGAACATCCAGTAATTAACAATCCTGTTTATTTCGGCTAATACGATGCATAAAACACTATTTTTTTGGCCGATAATACAGAAGAATTGTTGAATTACCTTTGCATCTGGCAGATTTAGTGATAATATTAGAAATGGTAGAGAGATAAAGAACTTAATAATGGTATGTAGTGATGATGGTGGAGGTGTATGTTTGTGTCTGAATCCAGCGCAACAACTGAGATTTTGGTAAAATTACCGCAGCATCTTTTAAGTGAACTAGATGGATTTGTTAAGCAAGAAAACGTAAACCGCAGCGAATTTATTTTTCAGGCTACAAAAATGTATTTGCGTGAAAAGAAAAAGAGACAAATTCGTGAATCCATGAGACGCGGCTATATGGAAATGGCCAAAATTAATCTGACCATTGCATCTGAGGCATTTCAAGCAGAATACGAGGCAGAACACACAGTTGAACGTCTAGTCAGCGGAGGATAATCCCTTGATTGTCAAACGTGGTGACGTCTATTTTGCGGACCTATCCCCAGTTGTTGGCTCGGAACAAGGTGGCGTACGCCCAGTCCTGGTCATCCAAAACAACATCGGGAATCGGTTTAGTCCCACAGTCATTATCGCAGCGATCACAGCTCAAATCCAAAAAGCCAAGCTTCCGACACATGTTGAAATTGATGCGAAGCGGTACGGTTTTGAACGAGACTCAGTTATCTTATTGGAGCAAATTCGCACAATCGACAAACAGCGCCTAACCGATAAAATTACTCATCTCGATGACGAAATGATGGAAAAAGTGGATGAAGCCCTTCAGGTAAGTTTAGGTCTTATTGAATTTTAAAAGCACGCTCTATTGAAGAGCGTTTTTTTGTAACCAGAAGCAAGCGGCCTGGCAGCAGGCCTTTTACATAACCAAAAATAAAAACGGATGTGTTCTGTGTGGGGGCAAGCTGATGGCTTGTCTCTTTTTTATTTCAAGCAGTCTTGCTTTGCAGCCATGACATGAGAATACCCACAAATTTTCACTCAGAAAAATAGAAAACCCATTTGTAAGGAATAGTAACTATAGAATCAGTGCAGCAACCTTAAACCTTGTCGATAAGTTGATTTTATTTGACGAACGAAAACTGTTATCATTAAATGGAGATATATAAAACTTAGATTATTATGAATATTTATTTACATTATTAAAATTGGTTTACATTTAGCGGCGAAAGGGTAATGAGAAAATTTGTTGAGATAGAATGGGGAGGATGGAATGAATAAAATACTTTCGGATTACATTCAGACTCATAAGCAGGAAATCCTGGATGAGTGGATAAATAGAACCAAGGAAGAGGCAGACGAGCGAGTGCTGCGTCTTGTTTCAGATAGAGTGTTTCATTCGACAAGCAAGGAATTCATCGATTTGATCATTTCGAATTTCAAGGGAACGAGTGAAGAATACAAAGAAAGGCTGACGGATTTTGCTGAAAAAGTGGTCAGGCTTGGCTGGCCGTTAACGTTTGTCACGAAAGGTCTTCATACCTTTAATCTGATTGTTTTTGAAGGTATGCAAAAGGAAGGTATCGTAACGCGGGAAAATCAGATGGAAATGGTGTTTGAATTCGACCGCTGGGCAACACCGATGAACAATGAAATTGTCAGCGTGTATTCATCGACATGGGAAAGAACCGTTTCCCTGCAGAAAATTGCCCTGCAGGAGCTTTCTGCGCCGTTGATCCCGGTATTCGAAGGAATCACTGTCATGCCTCTTGTCGGTACAATTGATACAGAGCGTGCTAAGCAAATTATGGAAAACCTGCTGAAGGGTGCGGTAAAGCATCGTTCAGAGGTCGTCCTTATAGATATTACAGGTGTCCCTGTCGTTGATACGATGGTTGCCCATCATATCATCCAGGCGGCTGAAGCGGTAAGATTGATCGGCGCAAAGTGCATGCTTGTAGGGATCCGTCCTGAAATTGCGCAGACGATCGTCAACCTGGGCATCGATTTAAACCAGTTTACAACGAAGAACAATTTGAAAAAAGGAATCGAAGCAGCTCTTGAGCTGACAAATAAAAAGATTGTTTCTATGGAGGGAGCAAAGTGAGAATACCAATCCTTAAGCTGAATGACTGTCTATTGGTTTCCATCCAATGGGAACTGGATGACCAGACTGCTCTTCAATTTCAAGAAGATTTGCTCCATAAAATACATGAGACAAGTGCAAATGGCGTCGTTATTGATTTAACATCAATTGATTTCATTGACTCTTTTATCGCCAAAGTTCTTGGGGATGTAATCAATATGTCCAAGCTTATGGGTGCGATTGTAGTCATTACAGGAATCCAGCCTGCTGTTGCTATAACTCTAATTGAATTAGGGATCGGCCTTGATGATGTCCTAACTGCATTAGACCTAGAAAAAGGTTTGGAGAAATTACAACAGGAATTGGGGGAATAGGTGAATGGACATCCAATCCTGCGTTACGATCATAAATGAATGGGACATCGTAGCAGCCCGCCAGCTTGGCCGGAATGTTGCGAAAGAGCTTGGTTTTGGTACTGTCGACCAGGCAAGAATCACCACCGCCATCAGTGAATTGGCCAGAAATATTTACTTGTACGCCGGAAAAGGGCAGATTTGCATCGACAAGCTCTATGACGGCGGAAAAGCGGGATTGCGAATCAATGCAGTGGATAGCGGCCCAGGAATCAAGGAAATACGCCAGGTCATGGAAGATGGCTTTTCAACATCTGGAGGACTTGGAGCCGGCCTTCCCGGAGTGAAACGTCTAATGGATGAATTCGACATAGACTCAACTCCTGGACAAGGAACACAGATAAGAGCAACTAAATGGCTCCGATAGGGGGAAACAAGTATGGAATTCCGAGAAATGATGGAATCAAAGTATCGGGATATTCTTGACAATTATATAAAAGAGCAAACAGAACAAGCTTTGTATGCAGGACAGAAGTTCAGCCGCAAGTCGATTGAACACAAGATCGCCCCGGAAGAAATCATCAGCCTGCATAAAAGCCTGCTTCTCGAGATGTATCCTGAACTTCCAGAAGATATCATGCATTCCTTTGACATTCTCCTCGAAGTAATGATCGGCTATGGTATTGCCTACCGTGAACACCAGAGCCTAAGGCACCAGCAGGAGGAGTTAAGGTCAGAGATGGAGATTGCAGCCAATGTGCAGCAAACGCTGCTTGGCACAAAGATTCCGTCTGTACCTGGTATCGATATTGGTGCGATCAGCGTTCCAGCGAAACATATGAACGGGGACTATTTTCATTTTGTCCAGGATGAAAACAACAATATCAGTGTTGCAATTGCGGATGTAATCGGCAAAGGAATACCGGCGGCACTGTGTATGTCGATGATCAAATATGCGATGGACAGCCTTCCGGAAAACAGGCTCGACCCAAGCAGTATCCTGGAAAACCTGAACAGAGTTGTCGAGCAGAACGTTGACCCAAGCATGTTCATTACAATGTTTTATGGAATGTTCAATCCTTCCGATAATATTTTCTATTATGCCTCTGCCGGGCATGAGCCTGGATTCTACTATGATTCCAAAAAGAAGGAGTTCTCTGAGCTGACTGCCAGGGGCTTGCTGCTGGGCGTGGACAAGCGGACGAAGTATACCCAGTATGAAAAAGAAATCCTTCCTGGAGATATGGTCATCCTGATGTCTGACGGGGTAACGGAATGCAGGACGGAAGAAGGGTTCATCGAAAAGGAAACATTAATCGGATATATAAATAAATATATTCACTTAAATGCTCAGGAAATTGTCAATAATATCTTTAGGGAACTTGAAAAACTACAGCATTTCCAATTGCGGGATGATTTCACTTTAATAATTTTAAAAAGAGATGTTTAAGTGGACTCCAAACGGGGTAAATCATTAGAGCAATTGAATTGTAAAGGGTGGGTCATTTATGAATATTTCGATAGATGTTAAAGAAACAGAATCTAAATTAGCGGTAAAAGTAAGCGGCGAAATTGATGCATATACAGCTCCACAGCTTCGTGAAAAGCTTTTCCCGTTGTCCGATAAAGAAGGCGTTAAGATGGTTGTTGACCTGTCTGAGGTCAATTATATGGATAGTACTGGGCTTGGAGTGTTTGTAGGAGTATTTAAAAATGTCCGGGCTCATGACGGAGAGTTCAAAATTGTCGGGTTGTCCGACCGTTTGCAAAGACTTTTCGAAATCACCGGCTTGGCCGATATTATCGATATAAACAGCCAGATTGAGGGTGGAGTGCAATGAACCAGACGTTCGACTATATTGAAATGAAAATCCCTGCTAAACCGGAATTTGTTGGTGTCATCCGTTTGACCCTTTCTGGAATCGCAAGCCGCATGGGTTTTTCTTATGATGAGATTGAAGATTTGAAAATCGCTACCAGCGAAGCTTGTACAAACGCTGTGCAGCATGCATATAAAAACAATGAAAACGGCGAAGTCATCATCGGTTTTGGTTTGTATGAAGATAAGCTGGAGGTAATGGTTGCAGACAACGGCCAGAGCTTTGATTTCCATTCAGCACGTCAGGGACTTGGGCCTTATGATCAGAATAGTTCTGTGGAATTCCTTCGTGAAGGAGGATTGGGACTGTATCTGATCGAAACCTTGATGGACGAGGTTCGAATCCATCACAAAGAGGGCGTCACGGTCTTTATGACCAAGTACCGAGAAGGAGAGCAGGTGGAGAGAGATGCAGAGACAATCTCAACCTAAGCAGCGGCCGAAAGAAGAGATTAATCAATTAATCAAAGCATACCAGCTGCATGAGGACGCAGACGCCCAAAATGAGCTGGTTCTCCATTATCAGAACCTTGTAGAAACCATCGCCAGAAAGTATTCAAAAGGGAGATCGTTCCACGAAGATATTTTCCAGGTGGGAATGATCGGTCTTTTAGGTGCGATTCGCCGATATGACGAAACGTTTGGCAAAAGCTTCGAGGCATTTGCTGTTCCGACCATCATTGGTGAAATCAAACGATTTTTAAGAGATAAGACGTGGAGCGTTCACGTTCCGCGGAGAATTAAAGAACTTGGTCCAAAAATCAAGACAACCGTCGAGGATTTGACGACGCAGCTGCATCGCTCTCCAAGAGTGGATGAGATTGCGGAGGTACTTCAGGTTTCCGAGGAAGAAGTATTGGAAGCGATGGAAATGGGCAAAAGCTATCAGGCCTTATCCGTCGACCATTCCATTGAAGCAGACTCGGACGGCGGAACGGTTACCTTGCTCGATATCGTCGGGAACATTGATGAAGGATATGAAAAAATCAATCAGAGAATGGTCCTTGAAAAAGTACTGCATGTACTGAGCGACCGCGAAAAGTTAATTATCCAATATACCTACCTTGATAACCTGAGTCAAAAAGAGGCAGGAGACAAGCTGGGCATTTCCCAGATGCATGTATCAAGGCTTCAGAGAAGGGCCATCAAGAAGCTCCAGGAAGCAATCCATGCAGAAAACAACAATTCGGAGTACATTACATGATCCAACAGATCAAAGACAAAATAGAGCTTTATGCTTACCAGACAATCAAAGAAGGTAAATTAGAGTGCGGTGACAGCTATTTCTATACTGCTACCGATGATTATTTTGTCTGTGTACTTGCTGATGGATTAGGGTCCGGGCAATACGCCCATGAGGCTTCTGCGGCAGTTGTTGCAGTAGTAGAGCAACATCATCACGAAGATGTCGACACGCTCATGAAATACTGCAACAACATTTTGGTTCAGAAAAGAGGAGCAGCCGTTTCGATATTCAAGGTTTACTTTGAAACTCGCGATTTCGTATATAGCTGCGTCGGAAATATCCGTTTCTTCCTCTACTCCCCGAATGGCAAGCTGACATACCCGCTTCCTGTAACAGGGTACTTATCTGGCAAGCCCCAGGTATTCCATACCCAGAGATTCGTTTTTGAACCAGAATCAAAATTCCTGATCTACTCAGACGGTTTTGATATCCACGGTGCAAAATCATTATTGAAGGGTTACCGGTCAGTCGGGGCCATCGCAGAGCAAATCAAAAGCGAATACGAAAACTCAATGGATGATGCAACTTTTATTGTGGGAAGTCTACTGTAGCTGGTGGGCTTCTTTTTGTTTTATAAAGGACGGGGTTCCACAGTCACTGTAAAGATACTCCCAATTTTGGTACACTGTAATGAGTGGCAAGCAAAACCAATAAAGATTATGGAGGATTGTCTCTTGACTCAAACAATGGAAAAGCAGGATCAATACGTAAAAATCATTGCCAAAGAGCAATCATTAACTGCTAAACAAGTGCAAAGTGTCATTTCATTGATTAATGAAGGTAATACAGTGCCGTTCATTGCGCGTTACCGAAAGGAAATGACCGGTGCGCTTGATGAAGTGCAAATTCGGGATATCGTTGAAAGATGGCAATACATACAAAATTTAGAACAGCGCAAAGAAGAAGTCGTCAGGCTTATTGAGGAACAAGGAAAGTTAACGGCTGAACTGAAAACAAGCATTGAAAAAGCGATCAAGCTGCAGGAAGTAGAGGACCTTTATCGTCCTTATAAGCAAAAAAGAAGAACGAAGGCGACCGTTGCAAAAGAAAAGGGTCTTGAACCGCTTGCGCAGTGGATGCTTGAATTCCCTGTTAACGGCAGCCTGGAAGACAAAGCGAGTGAATTCTTGTCTGAAGAAAAAGGGGTCGGGACTGCAGCGGAAGCAATTGCTGGTGCGAAAGATATCATTGCTGAAATGGTATCCGATGACGCTGATAGCCGCAAATGGATACGAAATGAAACGTTTAAATCAGGTTCCATCGAATCTGCGGTGAAAAATGAAGAGCTGGATGAGAAAAGAGTTTACGAAATGTACTATGAATACTCTGAGCCAGTCAACAAAGTAGTGCCGCACAGGATACTTGCATTGAATCGCGGTGAAAAAGAAGAATTATTGAGAGTGTCAATCAAGCCGAAAACGGACGTCATCATGAGTTATCTGCAGCGGAAATGGATCTCCAAAAGCCATTCCATTACAGTGCAAGCTATAAATGAAGCGATTGAAGATGCCTATAAGCGCCTGATTCAGCCTTCGATTGAACGTGAAATCAGGAACGAACTAACGGAAAAAGCGGAAGAGCAGGCAATCCATATTTTCTCCGAAAACCTGCGCAAGCTTCTTTTACAGCCTCCGCTAAAAGGGAAAGTCGTCCTTGGGGTTGATCCGGCATTCAGGACAGGCTGTAAGCTGGCAGCGGTTGATGAAACAGGGAAGGTATTATCAATAGGAGTAATCTATCCTCATACTTCCAGTTCGAAAAGTACGGAAGCGCGCGAGAAATTCATTAAGGTTCTGAAGGATTATCATGTGGAAATGGTCGCAATCGGAAATGGTACTGCCTCAAGAGAGACAGAACAATTCGTATCGGATATTCTCAAGGAACTCGATACAGAAATCTACTATCTTATCGTGAATGAAGCAGGCGCAAGTGTGTATTCTGCATCTGATCTTGCCCGTGAAGAATTCCCGAACTACCAGGTAGAAGAACGAAGCGCCGTTTCCATCGCGCGCCGACTGCAGGACCCTCTTGCTGAACTTGTAAAAATCGACCCGAAATCTGTCGGTGTCGGACAGTACCAGCATGACGTCAGCCAGAAAAGATTATCTGAATCCCTTACATTTGTTGTTGAGACAGCAGTTAACCAGGTAGGGGTCAATGTAAATACTGCCTCATCTTCCTTATTGCAATATGTATCAGGTCTATCGAAGACGGTGGCCAACAACATCGTCAAAAAGAGGGAAGAAGAAGGGAAGTTCACGAGCCGTAATCAATTGAAGAAAATCCCCCGCCTGGGAGCCAAAACTTATGAGCAGGCGATTGGGTTCCTTCGTGTCATTGATGGGAAAGAACCTCTTGATCGCACCGGCATACACCCGGAAAGCTACGGAGAAGTAAAACAGCTATTGGACAGATTTGGATTCAAAACAAAAGATTTAGGTACACCAGCTTTAAAAGAAGCTCTTGCTAAAATCAATATCGACCAGACAGCTGACGAGCTTGGAATCGGTAAGCTCACGCTGAAAGATATCATCGATGCTTTAGTAAGACCGGAAAGAGATCCGCGTGACGAATTGCCGGCTCCGCTTCTAAAGAAGGATGTATTAAAGCTGGAGGATTTAAAAGCAGGCATGGAACTGCAGGGGACAGTGCGTAACGTTGTCGACTTCGGAGCTTTCGTCGATATTGGCGTAAAGCAGGATGGTCTTGTTCATATCTCGAAGCTCAGCAACAGATTCGTTAAGCATCCATTGGATATTGTATCTGTAGGGGATGTGGTAACCGTTTGGGTTGACAGTGTTGACCAGAAAAAAGGCCGCGTAGCACTAACGATGCTGAAGCCTGAGTAAAAGTAATGATAAAGACTGCGGGGAAGCCTGCAGTCTTTGTTTATAATTGAGGGCAGAAAGTCATCCTTGTTTATTCCTATAGAAAAACCAGCATTGATTTAGAAGTTTGATTTGATATCGATTTTTTTCATAGAAGGCTCGTTTCATTTGATTCTGGAACCAGACAGGCATAACAATACCTCCTTAAGATAATGCGTTAAAAGGTAACATTAATATATGCTATAATGGGTTGTCATGTTTCTACAAAAGGCAGGAGTTTTAGGATGACGGATCAGGAATTGCATAACCTTGTCGTTAAAATATCAGATGAACTATTTCATAAGCCGTTCAGGCATAAAGCGTTTTTTAATTCAAGGTTGCGGACAACAGGCGGCAGGTACATGCTTCGGAGCCATAACATTGAAATCAACAAGAAATATTTCGACCAGTTGGGGCAGGAAGAACTTATCGGCATCATCAAACATGAACTTTGCCACTACCACCTGCATTTAGAGGGGAAAGGTTATAAGCATCGGGATAAGGATTTCAGGGACTTGTTAATGAAAGTAGGTGCTCCAAGATTTTGTTCAACTCTTCCGGAGGAGAAAAAAAGAAGGTCGAAACAAAAAGTCATTCTCTATCAATGCAGCAGATGTAAATTGATTTATCGCCGTAAAAGATCTATTAATACTGCAATATATGTTTGCGGAAAATGCCGGGGCAAGCTGATGAAGGTAAAGGAAATGCTGATGGAATAGCGTTTTTTTGCCGCGAAAAATAAAATAAAAAACCTCTTAAAACACGCTTGACTTTTATTGTGCACCTCCCTATAATAGTAAGAGTCGACAAGACATCGACACGAAAAAATAAAGTTATTCCGCAGTAGCTCAGTGGTAGAGCACTCGGCTGTTAACCGAGCGGTCGTAGGTTCGAATCCTACCTGCGGAGCCATTATTATTCAAGGTATGGGGAAGTACTCAAGAGGCTGAAGAGGCGCCCCTGCTAAGGGTGTAGGTCGCGTAAGCGGCGCGAGGGTTCAAATCCCTCCTTCTCCGCCAGGACAATTTAAATATGGCCCCTTGGTCAAGCGGTTAAGACACCGCCCTTTCACGGCGGTAACACGGGTTCGAATCCCGTAGGGGTCACCAAGTTTATTTCGTGCCAGCGAAAACAATAGTCATCATTTTTTAAAAACAACCTTTTATTTGGTCCCGTGGTGTAGCGGTTAACATGCCTGCCTGTCACGCAGGAGATCGCCGGTTCGATCCCGGTCGGGACCGCCATTTTTATTGGGCTATAGCCAAGCGGTAAGGCAACGGACTTTGACTCCGTCATGCGTTGGTTCGAATCCAGCTAGCCCAGCCATTTACGAGCCATTAGCTCAGTCGGTAGAGCATCTGACTTTTAATCAGAGGGTCGAAGGTTCGAGTCCTTCATGGCTCACCAGTTTTTTCGCATCAGCGAAATTAACTTTCTATATTAATATGCGGGTGTGGCGGAATTGGCAGACGCACCAGACTTAGGATCTGGCGCCGCAAGGCGTGGGGGTTCGACTCCCTTCACCCGCACCATTAATTACCTGTTGATTAAAGAACCATTATTGGTTAAGATATAACCCTGTCATGTTAATGCGGTCGTGGCGGAATGGCAGACGCGCTAGGTTGAGGGCCTAGTGGGGGCAACCCCGTGGAGGTTCAAGTCCTCTCGGCCGCACCAAAAAAGTTCTTGACAACCAAATGTGGTTGTGACAACATGTAAAAGTTGCTATTTTGATAAATGCGCCCGTAGCTCAATTGGATAGAGCGTCTGACTACGGATCAGAAGGTTATGGGTTCGACTCCTTTCGGGCGCGCCATTATTTTTTCACAACGGGGAGTAGCTCAGCTTGGTAGAGCACTTGGTTTGGGACCAAGGGGTCGCAGGTTCGAATCCTGTCTTCCCGACCATTCAGCAACTAACTTCATATGCGGGTGTAGTTTACTGGTAAAACCTCAGCCTTCCAAGCTGATGTAGTGGGTTCGATTCCCATCACCCGCTCCAACTTTAATTGTTCCTTGAAAACTAAACAAACAAGCGTCAACAAACAATAATATTCTTGCTTCTATTATAGAAGACAAGAGCCAACGTTTTATTTTATGAGCTAACTCATAACTCTTTCTTGGAGAGTTTGATCCTGGCTCAGGACGAACGCTGGCGGCGTGCCTAATACATGCAAGTCGAGCGGATCTTCATTAGCTTGCTTTTGAAGATCAGCGGCGGACGGGTGAGTAACACGTGGGCAACCTGCCTGTAAGACTGGGATAACTTCGGGAAACCGGAGCTAATACCGGATAATCCTTTCCCTCTCATGAGGGAAAGCTGAAAGACGGTTTCGGCTGTCACTTACAGATGGGCCCGCGGCGCATTAGCTAGTTGGTGAGGTAACGGCTCACCAAGGCAACGATGCGTAGCCGACCTGAGAGGGTGATCGGCCACACTGGGACTGAGACACGGCCCAGACTCCTACGGGAGGCAGCAGTAGGGAATCTTCCGCAATGGACGAAAGTCTGACGGAGCAACGCCGCGTGAGCGATGAAGGCCTTCGGGTCGTAAAGCTCTGTTGTCAGGGAAGAACAAGTATCGGAGTAACTGCCGGTACCTTGACGGTACCTGACCAGAAAGCCACGGCTAACTACGTGCCAGCAGCCGCGGTAATACGTAGGTGGCAAGCGTTGTCCGGAATTATTGGGCGTAAAGCGCGCGCAGGCGGTCCTTTAAGTCTGATGTGAAAGCCCACGGCTCAACCGTGGAGGGTCATTGGAAACTGGGGGACTTGAGTGCAGAAGAGGAGAGCGGAATTCCACGTGTAGCGGTGAAATGCGTAGAGATGTGGAGGAACACCAGTGGCGAAGGCGGCTCTCTGGTCTGTAACTGACGCTGAGGCGCGAAAGCGTGGGGAGCGAACAGGATTAGATACCCTGGTAGTCCACGCCGTAAACGATGAGTGCTAAGTGTTAGAGGGTTTCCGCCCTTTAGTGCTGCAGCAAACGCATTAAGCACTCCGCCTGGGGAGTACGGCCGCAAGGCTGAAACTCAAAGGAATTGACGGGGGCCCGCACAAGCGGTGGAGCATGTGGTTTAATTCGAAGCAACGCGAAGAACCTTACCAGGTCTTGACATCCTCTGACAACCCTAGAGATAGGGCGTTCCCCTTCGGGGGACAGAGTGACAGGTGGTGCATGGTTGTCGTCAGCTCGTGTCGTGAGATGTTGGGTTAAGTCCCGCAACGAGCGCAACCCTTGATCTTAGTTGCCAGCATTCAGTTGGGCACTCTAAGGTGACTGCCGGTGACAAACCGGAGGAAGGTGGGGATGACGTCAAATCATCATGCCCCTTATGACCTGGGCTACACACGTGCTACAATGGATGGAACAAAGGGTCGCGAAGCCGCGAGGTCGAGCCAATCCCATAAAACCATTCTCAGTTCGGATTGCAGGCTGCAACTCGCCTGCATGAAGCCGGAATCGCTAGTAATCGCGGATCAGCATGCCGCGGTGAATACGTTCCCGGGCCTTGTACACACCGCCCGTCACACCACGAGAGTTTGTAACACCCGAAGTCGGTGGGGTAACCTTTTGGAGCCAGCCGCCTAAGGTGGGACAGATGATTGGGGTGAAGTCGTAACAAGGTAGCCGTATCGGAAGGTGCGGCTGGATCACCTCCTTTCTAAGGATATTGCCTAAGGGCAATCGGAATGCGAACCTACGGTTCGTACTGTTGACTAACTTGTTTGTTTAGTTTTGAGGGAGCAAGTGCCTCAAGACTTTTTTGTTCCTTGAAAACTAGATAATCGTAAGTAAGAAGAACCAAGAAAAAACCGAGTGATCGCCATTTTAGTTTTCTCTCTATTCAATTAGAGAAATGACCTTTTAGGTTAAGTTAGAAAGGGCGCACGGTGGATGCCTTGGCACTAGGAGCCGATGAAGGACGGGACTAACACCGATATGCTTCGGGGAGCTGTAAGTAAGCTTTGATCCGGAGATTTCCGAATGGGGAAACCCACTGTTCGTAATGGAACAGTATCTTTACCTGAATACATAGGGTATTGAAGGCAGACCCGGGGAACTGAAACATCTAAGTACCCGGAGGAAGAGAAAGCAAACGCGATTCCCTGAGTAGCGGCGAGCGAAACGGGACATAGCCCAAACCAAGAGGCTTGCCTCTTGGGGTTGTAGGACACTCTACATGGAGTTACAAAGGAACGGGGTAGATGAAGTGGTCTGGAAAGGCCCGTCAGAGAAGGTAAAAACCCTGTAGTTGAAACTTCGTTCCCTCCTGAGTGGATCCTGAGTACGGCGGGACACGAGAAATCCCGTCGGAAGCTGGGAGGACCATCTCCCAAGGCTAAATACTCCCTAGTGACCGATAGTGAACCAGTACCGTGAGGGAAAGGTGAAAAGCACCCCGGAAGGGGAGTGAAAGAGATCCTGAAACCGTGTGCCTACAAGTAGTCAGAGCCCGTTCATGGGTGATGGCGTGCCTTTTGTAGAATGAACCGGCGAGTTACGATTACATGCAAGGTTAAGTTGAAGAGACGGAGCCGCAGCGAAAGCGAGTCTGAATAGGGCGAATGAGTATGTGGTCGTAGACCCGAAACCAGGTGATCTACCCATGTCCAGGGTGAAGGTTGGGTAACACCAACTGGAGGCCCGAACCCACGCACGTTGAAAAGTGCGGGGATGAGGTGTGGGTAGCGGAGAAATTCCAATCGAACTTGGAGATAGCTGGTTCTCTCCGAAATAGCTTTAGGGCTAGCCTCACGTTGTAAGAGTCTTGGAGGTAGAGCACTGTTTGGACTAGGGGCCCTCATCGGGTTACCGAATTCAGACAAACTCCGAATGCCAAAGACTTATCCGTGGGAGTCAGACTGCGAGTGATAAGATCCGTAGTCAAAAGGGAAACAGCCCAGACCACCAGCTAAGGTCCCAAAGTATACGTTAAGTGGAAAAGGATGTGGAGTTG
>NZ_JBSWTJ010000001.1:0-57500 GCF_056158485.1 Mesobacillus sp. ABV4_180 | reverse complement strand
TCTGAGCAGCCGGAGCAGACGAAGGATTTTGCCAAGAGGCTTGCTGGTCTCCTTAAAGGGGGAGACGTCATTGCGCTTGAGGGTGATTTAGGGGCAGGCAAGACTACTTTTACAAAAGGGCTTGCGGAAGGTTTAGGCATCACACGGAATGTGAACAGCCCGACATTCACAATCATCAAAGAATACCAGGGAAGGCTTCCTTTATATCATATGGATGTTTATCGTGTGGAGGATGCGTTTGAAGACCTTGGTTTTGAAGAATACTTTGAAGGTAATGGTGTAACTGTCGTTGAGTGGGCTCATTTGATCGAAGCCCAGCTGCCTGAGGAACTGTTATTGCTCCAGCTTTTCCTGGATGAGCATGGTTCAAGGAGAATCGTGGCTGAGCCGAGGGGCGAGCGGTATGAACAATTGTGTAAGGAGATTTTTTAAATGAAGGTTTTATCGATTGATACATCCAATTATGTGCTGGGAATTGGCCTTCTTGATGGTGAGACGGTCCTGGGTGAATATATTTCAAATATTAAAAAGAATCATTCTGTCCGGGTCATGCCGGCAATCCAGACATTGATGGATGAATGTGGCATCAAACCTGCAGATTTATCGAAAATTGTTGTCGCTGAAGGTCCGGGATCCTATACTGGCGTCCGCATTGGTGTGACGATTGCGAAGACATTGGCTTGGACATTGAAGATTCCATTATCAGGTGTATCCAGCCTAGAGGCAGCTGCAGCATCTGCCGGCCGTTATTTTAATGGATATGTCTCTCCTTTCTTTGATGCAAGGAGAGGGCAGATTTATACTGGCTTATATAGGTTTGAGGACCGAATTTTACAGACAGTAAAAGATGATCAGCTTGTTATGTCCGTTGACTGGATGCAAAAATTGAACGAAATGGACAGCAAGGTTTTATTCATGAGCAATGATTTGCATTTGCACGAAAAAGTGATTAAGGAAGGTCTTGGTGAGAAAGCAATTTTTGCTGCAATTACTGAGCACAACCCAAGGCCGGCTGAACTGGCATTATTGGGACGGGACAAGGAGAGTGTCGATCTCCACACATTCGTCCCTAACTATATCCGTCTGGCTGAAGCTGAGGCTAATTGGTTAAAGGCACAGGAGAATAATAAATAAGTGGGAAGAGAAGATGAATAAGACGATAACTTTCCGGAATATGACGGTTGATGACCTGGATGATGTGATGGAGGTAGAGGTTAATTCCTTTGCTACTCCTTGGAGCAGGGAAGCTTTTTTCAATGAATTGACGAAGAACCAGTTTGCCCACTATCTTGTTGTGGAAGTGGACCATAAGGTGGTTGGTTATTGTGGTGTATGGATCATCGTGGATGAAGCCCATATCACGAATATCGCGATTTTGCCGAATTTCCGGGGGCTGAAGCTTGGAGATGCCCTTATGGATAAGATTATGGAGCTTGCCCGGAGTTTAGGTGCATTGAGGGTGACACTGGAAGTAAGAGTGAGCAACGAACGGGCACAGAATCTATACCGCAAGTTTGGATTCGAAGCTGGCGCGTTAAGGAAGCAGTATTATACAGACAATATGGAAGACGCTTTAGTAATGTGGGTGAATTTATAATGACAACAAAAGACCAAATAATAATGGGAATCGAGACAAGCTGTGATGAAACGGCTGTTGCGATTGTTAAAAATGGACGGGAAATCCTTGCGAATGTTGTGGCCTCCCAGATTGAAAGCCACAAACGTTTTGGCGGGGTCGTTCCGGAGATTGCCTCAAGGCACCATGTGGAACAGATCACAGTCGTTTTGGAAGAAGCTCTTGCACAGGCAGGTATTGAAATTAAAGATTTGGACGCGATTGCAGTTACAGAAGGTCCAGGACTGGTAGGGGCATTATTGATCGGTGTAAATTCAGCAAAAGCATTGGCATTTGCCAATAACATACCTCTTGTTGGTGTCCATCATATTGCCGGCCATATTTATGCGAACCGTCTTGTAACCGAAATGAATTTCCCGCTGATTTCACTTGTCGTGTCAGGAGGCCATACTGAACTTGTTTATATGAAGGAGCATGGCCATTTCGAAGTCATTGGTGAGACACGTGATGATGCAGCAGGGGAAGCATATGACAAAGTTGCAAGGACACTGCATCTTCCATATCCGGGCGGCCCGCATATCGACAGGCTGGCTCATGAAGGGAAGGCAACGATTGATCTGCCCCGCGCATGGCTAGAGGAAGGCTCCTATGATTTCAGCTTCAGCGGTTTGAAATCGGCTGTGATCAATGTTGTGCATAATGCACAGCAGCGTGGCGAAGAAATCGTACCTGAAGAGCTAGCAGCAAGCTTCCAGGCAAGCGTTATCGATGTACTTGTAACTAAAACGCTTAAGGCAGTGAAGGAATATGGTGTAAAACAAGTTCTTCTTGCAGGCGGAGTTGCGGCAAACAAAGGTTTGAGAGAGACGTTATCAACAGTATTTGCTGATTTAGATGTGGAAATAGTCATTCCTCCGCTGTCATTATGCACAGACAACGCCGCAATGATTGCTGCTGCTGGCAGTGTGTTATATGAAAAAGGTCACCGAGCTGATTTAACGTTGAATGGAAACCCTGGTCTGGAGATAACTATCCACAACGAAAGTAGGAAGTAAAAAAATATTTGTCAGACTCTTCTGTGGATATGTTCACGGAATTGGGGCTAATCTGTGTATAATGTGGATAAAAAAAGCTTTTTTTGTGGATAATGTGGAAAACCCTATGGATAAGCTATAAATCAATATTTAATATGTGAATAAGTATGTGAACAAAAAGTCCCGATTTTGAATCGGGACTTTTTTGCTGTGCATAAGCTGGTTTACTTGTACTAGTGAATCAAGTTTTTTACATGACGGTTACATAAGGACGAAGCTTGTGCCCGTCAACCAGAAAAGATACGCATGACGGTCACATAAGAACGAAACTTGTGCCCCTCAAGCAGAAAAGATACGCATGACGGTCACATGAAGAGGAAACTTGTACCCGTCAACCAGAAAAGTATCGCATGAAGGTCACATAAGGGCGAAACTTGTGCCCGTCAACCAGAAAGGATAGGCATGACGGTCACATGAAAACAAAACTCGTGCCCGTCAACCAGAAAAGATACGCATGACGGTTACATAAGGACGAAGCTTGTGCCCGTCAACCAGAAAAGATACGCATGACGGTCACATAAGAACGAAACTTGTGCCCCTCAAGCAGAAAAGATACGCATGACGGTCACATGAAGAGGAAACTTGTACCCGTCAACCAGAAAAGTATCGCATGAAGGTCACATAAGGGCGAAACTTGTGCCCGTCAACCAGAAAGGATAGGCATGACGGTCACATGAAAACAAAACTCGTGCCCGTCAACCAGAAAAGATACGCATGACGGTTACATAAGGACGAAGCTTGTGCCCGTCAACCAGAAAAGATACGCATGACGGTTACATAAGGACGAAGCTTGTGCCCGTCAACCAGAAAAGATACGCATGACGGTCACATAAGGGCGAAACTTGTGCCCCTCAAGCAGAAAAGATACGCATGACGGTCACATGAAGAGGAAACTTGTGCCCGTCAACCAGAAAAGATACGCATGACGGTCACATAAGGGCGAAACTTGTGCCCGTCAACCAGAAAAGTATCGCATAACGGTCACATGAAAACGAAACTTGTGCCCGTCAACCAGATAAGATTCGCATGACGGTCACATAAATAGGAAACTTGTGCCCGTCAACCAGAAAAGTATCGCATAACGGTCACATGAAGACAAAACTTGTGCCCTTAATCAAAGCGAGATAATTAAAAAAACCAGGCACTTCATTCTTGCGCCCGGCTTCTTCAATTTCTATGCCAGCTCTGTCCACTCTTCCATCAGTTCATCGAGTTTCTCTTTCATGGCTTCGATTTTATTATTGATTTCAGTTGTTTTTTCGTGATTATGGAAGATATCAGGATCACAAAGCAATTCTTCGTATTCTGCAACTTCCAATTCGAGCGTTTCAATGGTTGCTTCGACTTCTTCCATCCGGCGTTTGCGCTGGCGCTCTAATTTCTTTGCTTCTTTATCCTGCTGGTAGGAGGATTTATCCTGTTTGGCTGACTCTGCTATGCTGCCAGTTGCTTTGGCTGCCTGTTCGGCGAGTGCCTTCAGTTCTTCCTGCTCCAACTTCTTCTCAAGGTAATAATCGTAATCCCCAAGATATTCGGTAGCACCTGCACGGTCGAGTTCGATGACTTTTGTGGAAATCCTGTTGATAAAATAACGGTCATGCGAAACGAAAAGGATCGTGCCCGGATAATCGATCAGGGCATTTTCAAGGACTTCCTTACTGTCGAGGTCCAGATGGTTCGTTGGTTCGTCCAGGATCAAGAAGTTGGATTTTTGCAGCATCAGCTTTGCAAGTGCCAAACGAGCCTTTTCGCCGCCGCTCAGGGTTGAGACGATTTTAAGGACATCATCACCTGAGAAGAGGAAATTCCCAAGGACAGTCCGGATTTCTTTTTCCTGTTTCAAAGGGTACTCATCCCAAAGTTCATTCAAAACCTTTTTATTGGAGCTGAGTTCGGCCTGTTCTTGATCGTAGTAGCCAATCGAGACGTTGGAACCGTACTGGATACTCCCTGCAATCCTAGGCAATTTTTCAACGATCGTCTTCAGTAATGTAGACTTTCCCACACCATTCGGACCGACAAGTGCAGTGCTATCGCCGCGTGAAAGGTTAAATGTGATATTTTCGGAAACGGCTTCGTTTCTGTAGCCTACAGCAAGTGAATCAGCCTTAAGGACGTCATTGCCGCTCTGCCGTTCGATTTGAAAGCTGAAGGAAGCGGATTTTTCATCGCCTAATGGCCTGTCCATCCTGTCGATCTTCTCAAGCTGCTTGCGGCGGCTCTGGGCACGTTTGGTCGTGGAGGCACGCGCGAGATTCCGCTGGATAAAATCCTGCAGCTTGGCAATCTCATCCTGTTGTTTCTCATACAATTTAAGGTCACGCTCATAATTTTCCGCTTTCTGATCCAAATAAGAGCTATAATTGCCCGGAAACTTCATCAGCTGATGGCGCGAAATTTCATATACCTGGTTGACGACTTTATCAAGAAAGTAGCGGTCATGGGAAACGATCAGGATCGCCCCGTCATACCCCTGCAAATATTGCTCAAGCCAGGAGAGCGTATCAATGTCCAAATGGTTTGTCGGCTCGTCCAGGATCAGGATATCCGGACGGGTCAACAGCAGCTTTGCCAGGGCGAGCCTGGTTTTCTGTCCGCCGCTTAGAGTTGAGATTTTTGTGGAATAATCAAAAGAATGGAAGTTCAGGCCGTGCAGCACGGAACGAATATCCGCTTCATATTGATAGCCGCCCTTTTCCTTGAATTGCACCTGCAGAAGATCATATTCTTTCAGGACTCGCTCGTATTCGGTATTGTTCGACAGGATGTCAGGATCCGACATTTTTTCTTCCAAGTTGCGCAGATTCTTTTCCATCCTGTGCAGGTGCTCAAAAACGGACAGCATTTCATCCCAAATGCTTTTCTCTGACTCCAGTCCGGTATTCTGGGCTAAATAGCCAATAGACGTACCTTTAGGGCGGATGATTTCTCCTCCGTCATGTGATTCGTAGCCGGCGATGATTTTCAGCAGGGTGGATTTGCCTGCGCCGTTACGGCCGACTAGTGCAACTCTGTCACGGGTCTGTATTTCAAACTTTATATTCGATAAAATAAGATCAGCAGCAAAATATTTTGATAGCTGATTAACCTGTAATAATATCATTATTTTTTCACCTCTATTGCCTTAGAAATAGTGTAACCCATTACTATAGGCACGGCAATATATGCGATTGATCATTGTATTTGTGAACATAGAAACAAAGTTCACACACAAGTTTGTGAAAATAGTGTATCATTTGGATGAGAGGAGCTTGAACATGGCAGAATTTACGCATTTTAATGATGAAGGCAGAGCGAAAATGGTCGATGTCAGCGACAAACCTGAGACGGTCCGCACGGCATTAGCCCATTCAAGCATAACCGTGAATGAGGATATATATGTAAGGATAACTGAAAATAAAATGAAAAAAGGGGATGTACTGGCAGTTGCACAGGTAGCTGGCATTATGGCGGCGAAAAAGACGTCTGAAATCATCCCGATGTGCCACCCGCTTCCATTAACAGGCATTGACCTTTCGTTCGATTGGGAGCAAAATGGAAGTGACTATATTTTAAACATCTCAGCATCTGTAAAAACGAAAGGGAATACAGGTGTAGAAATGGAAGCGTTAACAGCAGCTTCAGCATGTGCGCTGACTGTTTATGATATGTGTAAGGCCGTCGACAAAGGCATGGTGATCGGCAAGACGTATTTAGTCGAAAAAACCGGCGGGAAAAACGGCGATTTTAAGAGAGAAGAGAAGCTGAAGTAGAAATTCGGACAGGGTGGAGGATGGAGAATGACGAACGATGCTATGAAGATTCCGCAGGCAACCGCAAAACGTTTGCCGCTGTATTACCGATTCTTATTGAACTTGCATTCTTCAGGAAAGCAAAGGGTATCATCTGCAGAGTTAAGTGAAGCGGTAAAAGTAGATTCAGCGACAATCAGAAGGGATTTTTCCTACTTTGGGGCATTGGGTAAAAAGGGATACGGCTACAATGTGAATTACCTGCTGACCTTTTTCAGGAAGACATTGGATCAGGATGAACTTACGAAAGTAGCCTTGATCGGTGTCGGTAATCTGGGAACGGCGTTCTTGAATTATAATTTTTCGAAGAACAACAATACGAAAATCGAAATTGCTTTCGATGTCGATCCTGGTAAGGTAGGTACACAAATCGGCGACGTACGGGTCTTCCATATGGATGACCTGGATAAAGTAGTTGTCGAGGAAGGCATTCAGGTTGCGATCCTGACTGTTCCATCAGCTGTAGCGCAGCCGATTACGGACCGATTGGTGCAAGCGAATATTAAGGGGATCCTGAACTTCACGCCTGCCAGGCTGAATGTGCCATCTTCAATCAGAATTCACCATATAGACCTGGCTGTTGAACTGCAATCATTGATTTATTTCCTGAAACATTATCCGACAGACAGTGAAATCGCAGAATAAAAAAAAGCTCCTTCGTGATGAAGGGGCTATTTTTTCTGGATTTGCTTCAATTTGAAATGGAACAGGATCATCCGGATGCCCGAACCAAAGTCGAAAGGGCAAGCGCGACGAGGAGATAGGAGAAAAATCCCCAGCCTGACTCGTTCACATTCTGGATCGCGAAATAGGTGAATAAGGTGCCTAACAAGATGTAGACAATGCCTGAAAATAAAGGCGATTGCTTCATAACTTAAAATCCCCCAATAAAGCTTTGAATTTTCTCTGCTTCTTTTATCATTCTCTCAATGTCTTCCCGGAATACGGATTGAAGCAGGACAACCATTGTATTCATTGTAACGTGGGCGATGATCGGAACGATGATCCGCTTTGTTTTTACATAAAGAAATGCAAAGGTGAAGCCCATCGCTGAGTATAAGATCACGTGCTCCGGCTCAAAATGCGCCAGGGCGAAGATCACGGAGCTGATCAGCGCGGCAAAAAAGAAGTTCATTTTCTTATGAAGGCTGCCGAAGATGATTTTCCGGAAGACGATCTCTTCTAAAATCGGACCGATGATCGAACTGACCAGGATAACTATAGGGAAGTTCTCAATCAGTTTAATGATCTCCTGTGTATTTTCGGAACCCATTTCGATGCCGATCATATTTTCAATACTGCCGGCAATCGATTGGGCGAATAGAGCGAGAAACACACCGGCAATTGCCCAGGCAGCAGAGCTTGCCGGCGTAGCCGCGTCCCGCAAATCAGCCTGAACGGTCTTTTCTTTCCTTAAAATCAACAGCACAATTAGAAGTGTCAGCGAAAAGCTGATCACGAGCCAGTACGGAATCGAGAGGGTTTCCATTTCCTCCAGGCTCTTTCCCATTGCCGCTCCAATGAAGGCGACGATCGGAATCCCGATCAGGCTTGAAAGCTGCATGACGATATAGGCGATAATGACGTACCAATATTCCTTTTTCAATATGATAATCTCCTTCAAAAGCCTTTTCATGTTATACGGTCTAAAGCAATAAAAGTTCCACGATGCTATCTATCCATTTTACTAGTAACCATCTGCAAAGTTCAAATATCAGGGTGTCTGCTCAACTTTTTGGTTAAAAATTTCTTGATCCGGCATACTCTTTAAGGTGGCCATTTTTAGCCAGGCTGTTATTGAAAATAACGAAAAAAGTCGATTGTTGTCACAGGAATCCGAGAAAGGAAATAAGGGCAAATTTTCTAAAAAAAATTGGACTTCATGCTTGCAAAAAAAATAGAGATTCATTATTATATAAATTGTGTTAGCACTCTAATGAGGAGAGTGCTAATAAATAATCTACATATAATTTGAGGAGGTTGTTTCACTTGATCAAGCCACTAGGAGATCGCATTATTATCGAGCTTGTTGAGTCTGAAGAAAAAACTGCAAGCGGTATCGTTTTACCCGACACAGCGAAAGAAAAACCTCAAGAAGGTAAAGTAGTAGCTGTAGGCACTGGCCGCGTACTTGACAACGGAGAGCGTGTTGCTCTTGAAGTTGCAGTTGGCGACCGCATTATCTTCTCAAAATACGCAGGTACAGAAGTGAAGTACCAGGGAACTGAATACCTGATCTTGCGTGAAAACGACATTCTTGCAGTTGTAGAATAGAAAAGCGGAAGCGCCTTGGTCAGGCCCGAAAAGCGCTGGAAGGCTGGCCAGTGAAGTCGCTCTTTGACTTCATTGGACAGACCGAAGCGACTCGAGGGACTAGGCGCTGGAGCTGGACACTAATTTAAGGAATATAAAATTCAAAAATTCGAGGAGGTTTTTTTACGATGGCAAAAGAAATTAAGTTCAGTGAAGAAGCACGCCGTGCGATGCTTCGCGGGGTAGATTCTCTTGCGAATGCAGTAAAAGTAACTCTTGGACCAAAGGGACGCAACGTGGTTCTTGAGAAGAAATTCGGTTCTCCACTAATCACGAACGATGGTGTGACAATCGCAAAAGAAATCGAACTTGAAGATGCATTCGAAAACATGGGTGCTAAGCTTGTTGCTGAAGTAGCAAGCAAGACGAACGATGTTGCTGGTGACGGTACTACGACTGCAACAGTTCTTGCTCAAGCGATGATCCGCGAAGGTCTTAAGAACGTAACTGCCGGTGCTAACCCAATGGGCATCCGCAAAGGAATGGAAAAGGCTGTTGCTACAGCTGTTGAAGAATTAAAGGCTATCTCTAAGCCAATCGAAGGCAAAGCTTCTATTGCACAAGTTGCAGCTATCTCTGCTGCTGACGAAGAAGTTGGCCAATTGATTGCTGAAGCGATGGAGCGCGTTGGAAACGACGGCGTTATCACGATTGAAGAATCTAAAGGCTTCACTACAGAATTGGACGTTGTTGAAGGTATGCAGTTCGACCGCGGATATGCATCTCCATACATGGTAACTGATTCTGACAAGATGGAAGCAGTTCTTGAAAACCCATATATCCTGATCACTGACAAGAAAATCGCAAGCATCCAGGAAATCCTTCCTGTACTTGAGCAAGTTGTACAGCAAGGCAAGCCATTATTGATGATTGCTGAAGATGTTGAAGGTGAAGCACTTGCTACATTAGTAGTTAACAAGCTTCGCGGAACATTCAACGCAGTTGCTGTCAAGGCTCCTGGCTTTGGTGACCGCCGTAAAGCTATGCTTGAGGACATCGCAGCACTAACTGGCGGTGAAGTAATCACTGAAGAGTTAGGCCGTGACCTTAAGTCTGCAACAATCACTTCTTTAGGACGCGCTTCTAAAGTTGTTGTTTCAAAAGAAAACACGACTATCGTTGAAGGTGCTGGAGACAGCGCACAAATCGCTGGCCGTGTGAACCAGATCCGCGTTCAAATGGAAGAAACAACTTCTGAATTTGACCGAGAAAAATTACAAGAGCGCCTTGCTAAGCTAGCTGGCGGTGTTGCAGTCATCAAAGTTGGTGCTGCTACTGAAACGGAATTGAAAGAACGCAAGCTTCGTATTGAAGATGCTCTTAACTCAACTCGCGCTGCAGTTGAAGAAGGTATCGTATCCGGTGGTGGCGTTGCGCTTCTAAACGTATACACGAAAGTATCTGAAATCCAGGCAGAAGGCGACGAAGCTACTGGTGTGAACATCGTCCTTCGTGCTATGGAAGAACCAGTTCGCCAAATCGCTCACAACGCTGGCCTTGAAGGCTCTGTTATCGTTGAGCGCTTGAAGCGCGAAGAAGTCGGAACAGGCTTCAACGCTGCAACTGGCGCATGGGTGAACATGATCGAAGCTGGTATCGTTGACCCAACTAAAGTTACACGTTCTGCACTTCAAAATGCAGCATCCGTATCTGCTATGTTCTTGACTACAGAAGCAGTAGTTGCTGACATTCCAGAACCAGCTGGTTCAGGTATGCCTGACATGAGCGGTATGGGCGGCATGGGCGGCATGATGTAAGGCCATAGCCATACATTTGTGCTATTTTCCTCCCATTTGAGAAGAAGTCATCTTAATAATTTGTATCAATAGCAAAAACCACTTCCTATAAAAATTAGGGAGTGGTTTTTTGTGTTGTTAAAATTTGCGTACCAAGACTTTATTAACTCTATGCTCAGTTTTCATCCCACTTCTGCTCATTTCATTATTCTGTTTAGCAAGAAAAAATATACGAAAACAGAAGGATAATTACTATTCTAATAGTCGGGTAATTTTAACATAAAAAGTAAATACTACAATCAATGTATTCTAAAACGTTCTAACGATAATACTTCTGAGCATTTATAGGAGAGGCTTTTATGTTCAAGAAAATTCTTTCACTAATACCGGACTATATCATTTTCGTACAAGCATTTATTACATTTATAGTTCCTCTTGGATTTTATAAATTTTTCAAATGGGTTCACTCATTAGAGAAAGAGTGATGATAAGTGAAATGGCGGAAGCTAAACAAAAAACGGATGAAGATTGAGGGAATTGAAAAAAAAGCAGAACAAGATAAACAGCCATTTCAATCTATAAATGAAATTACCGGCAATCTTACGGAAGATTTGAATCTAATTCGCAAAGAGATCGGGCACAATTCAGATGTGAAATTTCGTGAGTTTCAAATGGGAACAACAGGTATTCGATGTGCCATTATTTTTATAGATGGGTTTGCAGATGCGGATGTAATTAATAATCATATTTTGGTTGATTTCATGTCGGCTTCACCAAAAGAAACCGGCCATCCATTAAAAAAATCCTCCTTAAAAGAATATATTAAAAACCAAGCTCTTTCTGTATGCGGCTTAAATGAAGTTCGTACTCTTAAAGATATAACCTCCGGAGTAATGTTTGGGTCAATTGCGATTTTAGTCGATGGTCTTGAAGACGTTTTCCTGGTTGGCGGTGCTAAAGCTAAAACAAGAAATGTTGATGAGCCGCTTACTGAGGCATTGGTACGTGGACCCAGGGTAGGTTTTATTGAAAATTTAAAGGATAATACTGCTCTTCTACGGCGGCATGGCAAAGATCAAAACTTATCCATAATCAGCTCTCATGTAGGAGAGCGGTCCAAAAAAGAACTAGTCATTATCTATATGAAGGATATTGTGGACCCTCATTTATTAGAAGAGGTGAAGCAACGGATTAATAAAATAAAAATTGATGATGTACATGACTCTAGTTATATTGAACAATTAATCGAAGATAATTTTTTAAGTCCATTCCCGCAAGTGCAAAGTACAGAACGACCTGATCGTGTTATGGGTGCTTTGATGGAAGGAAGGATAGCTATCCTGTTGGACGGCTCACCTTTTGCCTTAATTGTTCCTGTTACCTTCCATATGCTTTTGCAGTCACCTGAGGACTATTACGAAAGATGGATGGCTGCGACATTAATTCGTATATTACGTTATTTTTCAGCCTTTATTGCTTTATTTGTTCCTTCTTTATATATTGCTTTTATTTCCTTTCACCCTGGATTAATTCCAACCAAGCTTATTTTCTCCATTGCAGCCAGCAGAGAGGGAGTTCCTTTTCCCCCTCTAATTGAGGCACTCATAATGGAAGTAGCTATAGAAGTATTAAGAGAAGCCGGGCTTCGTTTACCAAAACCAATTGGACAATCGATAGGGATCGTAGGCGGGTTAGTGATTGGAGAAGCAGCAGTGCAAGCAGGAATAGTTAGTCCAATCATGGTTATCGTAGTTGCTGTCACGGCCATATCTTCATTCACGCTCCCGCAATATAGTGTTGGGGTTGCATTAAGAATTCTTCGCTTTGCCTCAATGCTATTTGCTAGTGTCTTTGGATTATATGGAGTTGTTCTTTTCTTCCTGTTGCTATGCAGCCATTTGGTCAGGCTTAAAAGTTTTGGCATTCCATATGTGAGCCCTGCTGTATCATTTCGACTGAATGATTGGAAGGACTTCATGATACGGGTTCCTTTATTCCTGATGAAACGCCGTCCAAGGCTGTTGGATCCAAAAGATTCAGTAAGAAAAAGTTAATGGTTTGAAAGGAGTTGACTAATTATGCCTTCCAGTCCTATAGATCGAATAACTACACATCAAGCAGTAATGTTTGTCATTAATTTTATTTTCGGTGCAGGAATTTTAACGCTGCCCAGAACCATGACAGAGAAAATCAATACTCCCGATTCTTGGATCGCAATAACTATTACTGGATTAATTATTACACTTGTAGCAGTAATGATATTAAAACTATGCCAAAGATACCCGAACGAAACTTTCTTTCAATTTAATCAAAAACTCCTTGGGAAATGGATAGGATTGCTGCTAAGTTTCACAGTTATCTGCTATTATATTGTGTTGTCCGCATATGAGGTTCGAACTATGGCTGAAACTACACGATTATTCTTACTTCAGGGAACTCCAACATGGGCTATTATGATGCCATTTTTGTGGATTGGCCTATACTTAGTGCAGGGCGGGGTAAATGCCATTGCTCGGCTATTAGAAATTATTTTTCCAATTACGGTTCTTTTTTTCCTTTTGGTCATGTCTTTAGGCATCGGGTTATTCGAGGTTGATAATTTACGTCCAGTGTTAGGGTCAGGGGTTAAGCCCGTCTTAAAGGGGCTAACAACCTCCTCTCTTTCCTTTGCAGGCTTCGAAATACTTCTCTTTATTTATATGTTTATGAAAGAAAAAAACAAGGCAACAAAAGTTCCATTACTTGGAGTTGGAATACCCTTTATCTTTTATACCATTACAGTGGTAATCGTAATAGGTTCCATATCAGTAGACGGAGTGGTGTCACAAACATGGCCGACACTCACGTTTATTCGAAGCTTTGAACTCACAGGACTTTTATTTGAACGGTTCGATTCCCTCATTCTTGTCATTTGGATTATGCAAATATTCGCTTCGTATGTCATTGCTTTATTTATTGCTACTTTAGGTTTAAATCAGATTTTTTCGACAAGTAATCACGTTATTATTTATAGTATAATACCTCTCATTTATTTCATTTCTATGATTCCTAAAAATATAAATAATGTATTTAAAATCTCAGATATTATTGGTAATTTCTCCCTTAGTTTTTTTGTTGTTATGCCGCTAGTCCTTTTGATTATCTCTAAGGTGAAGGAAAGAAATTATGAAAAAATGTAAACCTGTACTAAGAAATTCTTTTGTCTCGATGCTTTTACTTTTTCTTCTGTCAGGTTGCTGGAGCAGCCAGTCCATTGAAGATTTAAATATCGCCGTTGGCTCAGCTGTAGATAAATCAGATGATGGAAAAATACGATCAACTCTTCAATATGTAATACCACAAGCAATCGGTAATTCAAGTAGCAAATCACCACAACAAAAATCTTATATTAATGTCTCTGCGACAGGAATTTCACTAGAACCAATCGGTTGGGAAACGACCTTACGAAGAGAGGGTCCTATTTCAGGGGCACATCAAAAAGCAGTGATTATTGGGCAGGATCTTGCCCGTGAAGAGCCACTTAGAGAAATAACAGATTTGTTTTTTCGGGATATAGATATTAGAGGAAGTACTTTAATCTTTATTTCTAAAGGAGAAGCTGCACGAACTCTCGAATCAAAGGAAGCCGGCGTCATTCCTGCAATACGCTTGGTAGAAATTGCAGAACAGGAACTTTCAACAAGAGCATTGAGGCAGCTAGCTTTAATGAAGATATGGGGAAAATCGAACTCGCAGACCAGCTTTCTTTTACAGCTGATTGATTTAAAAAAGGGAGAAATTGAATTTGATGGAGCGGCCGTAATAAAAGGAAGAACAAACAAGATGATTGGGATTCTTAATAAAGAAGAGATTGAAGGCATAAATTGGATAACAGGAGAAGGTAAAAGCGGAGCGGTAAAAGCCTTCCAAAAAAAATCGGATAAACCAACATATTATCAGATTGAGTCAATGAAGAGCAAAATTAAGCCGCATGTTACCGGTGATAGAATTTCGTTTAATGTAAAAATTGAGTCAGAGGGAAGAATCGGTGAATATTGGAATCCTCACTTTAAACCTGCTTTTAAGAATAAAACAATTAAACACATAGAAAATGCGGCTGAGAAAGAAGTTATGCGTTTAGTAGGAAATACCACAAAAAAAATGCAAAAGGAATTCGGAGTAGATGTTGGAGGATTTGGCAATCAATTGCGAATTAAATATCCTAATGTTTGGGAAAAAGTGAAGGACAATTGGGATGAAAAATTTAGTGAGATTCCCATCACCTATGATGTATCGATTACGATTAAGGATTACGGAATGATTGGGTCAAAGAAAAAATAGATAACTTTTGTTCGTACAACATAAGAGCTAAAATATAAGGCAGAACGATGTAATCTGCTGCTCAAATCCTGAATAATTAGGGTTTTTAGTAGGCTGTTAAATGCAAACAATTGGATCATCTTCGATTTTTTTTTATGGAGGCTTCTCATAAGTATCTAAACTTATGGAAAGCTTCTTTTTTCATTTCTTACATAAATCCTGCTCAATTTTCCATCATTCAATTACCAGTAAAATAAGCAATCAGGTTGACTTAAGAATAATCCAAGTACAATTCCTAAAAGGATGCATAGGATGAAAATGATCATCTGAAAATATTGGAGGGGATTGAAATAAATGTTTAATGATTCCTATTTGTATCCATTTCCGCATCCTAATTATGTGAATGTACCAAGGCATAACTGTAGCCGACAGTTAACTAATTGGATCCATCCATTTGCTCCAGTTCATGTAACGAAAGCTAATGCGGAAGAAGGTGAAGGTCGCCGCAATGGAAATGCAGGCAGAAATAGAGCGACAAATTCAACCAATGCAAAAACAGCCTTCACTAAAGAGGAAGCAGCAGCAATCGCTTTGCTATTAGGTATTGATTTTAACAAAACGAAATTTGATTTAGATGAGTTTTTGATGGGTGTCAATACTGAATTAGAGCACGGAAGGAAATATTACCCGACAAATGTAACTGAGGATGATCCCATTACTACTGGGAAAATTGCATTAGCTCATCTCAACGAGTTTCCTGATTATTATTTTAGATTGAAGAAACTAGAGGAAGAAGCAAAAGTATATTGGAACTAATGATTGTCGAGTATTAATTTTTCTCACATACATCGATGATATGAAAATAGACGAAACTCCCCAACTGCAAAAGTGTGGGGATTTTTTTGTTTAAGATAGACTAAGCTTTTCAATCCACCATTCAAGCTTGGCTCACAGGTCTTTTCCATAAAGACAGGCATAAAATATGAAGAAGGATTTCGCGGATGGTGATGGGAATGCATGAGTTGTCTCTTATGTCTGAAATCATTGAATTAGTTTCTGAGGACGCTGCTGCAAGAGGCTTTAAAAAGGTGAATAGGATTGATGTAATCGTTGGTGATTTATCAAATGTATTGCCTGATGCCCTGGAGCTGGCCCTCATGTTTTTTCAAAGGCAAGAGGACTGTTTGATTGACCAAGATAGTAAGCTGCATATTATACGGGAAAAAGCAAAAGCGCGATGCCAAACATGCCAATGTGATTTTTGTCCGGACTATAGGATTGCGCTTTGTCCGGAGTGCGGAATTCCCGGCAGCTTGCTTGTAAGTGGTGAAACTTTCAGGGTTGAATCCTATGAAGGAAGTGGTGGAGACGATGAAAATTAAGCTCGAGGCAGATGTGTTAAAGGATAACAACATAGCTGCTGCCTATAACCGAGAAACATTTAAAACGAATAAAACACTTGTCATCAACATCATGAGTTCACCTGGCGCTGGAAAAACAACGCTCCTGGAAGAAACCATCAAAGCATTAAGTCATGATTTTACAGTGGCAGTGATTGAAGGAGATTTGGCTACAGACCGTGATGCAGAACGATTGCGCTCTTTAGGGATAAAAACCATCCAGATTAATACGGTGGGAGGCTGCCATCTTGACGCAAGGATGATTGCCGGAACATTGCCGGAATTTAAGCTGGAAGATATCGATATTCTCTTTATTGAGAACATAGGGAACCTGGTATGTCCGTCAGGTTATGATTTAGGACAAGATTTTAAAGTCGTTGTTTTAAGTGTCCCGGAAGGCAATGATAAAATCCCGAAGTATCCAGTGATGTTCAGGCGCACGGATTTGACGATTATCAATAAGATCGACCTCCTGCCATATGTGTCATTTAGTGTCGAGGAAGCCAAAAAAGACTTGGAATCTATTAATCCTGCCGCAAAGCTCAAAGTTTTGTCTGCAAAGAGTGGCGAAGGTCTTGAAGACTGGATCAACTGGATAAAGGAAGCGTACTTTCAATGTATAAAGCGTTAAGCATCAAGGTGACGGGAAGGGTTCAGGGAGTTGGATTCCGGCCATTTGTCTATTCGCTTGCGCAAAAATTCCGTTTAACTGGAACTGTCCAGAATAATTTCGACCATGTCATTTTAATTTTGGAAGGAAAGAATGAGTATCTAGTAAAAGCCATGGAAGAACTGAAGGGTTCTCCGCCAACTCTATCGAAGATCGATAAAATCACCGTAACCGAAATTCCCCCTGTCCATTTTGAAGAATTTGCAATCGTTCCAAGTAAGCAAATAGAGTCATCTTCCTTACCCTGGATACCAGCTGATGCGGCCATTTGCGAAGATTGCCTGGCTGAAATGAATGAACCATCCAACCGGCGATATCATTATCCATTCATAAACTGTACACAATGCGGGCCGCGCTACACGATCATAAAGGCTTTGCCCTATGATCGCCCTCATACAACGATGAGTGAATTTACAATGTGTAAGCAGTGCCAAGAAGAATATGATAACCCGTTGAACCGGCGGCACCATGCACAGCCTATATGCTGTACCGTTTGTGGTCCTGCTGTTCAACTTTATCATCACAGCAGGGAACTGGTCACACAGGACGAGGAAGCACTCCTAAAGTCAGGTGCTCTCATCAGGAGCGGCCATATTGTCGGCATCAAAGGAGTCGGAGGATATCATTTGGCATGTGATGCTCTTCAAGAGAGGGCCATCGAAGAAGTAAGGTCCAGAAAGAATCGGCCTGGCCGGCCACTGGCCATTATGGCAAGGGATCTTGATGTTGTAAAAAAGCATTGTTATCTATCCGAAGCTGAAGAGGAAATGCTGGCCAGTCCTGTCATGCCCATTGTAGTGTTACGGAAAAGAGAGGAATGCACCCTTCCAGAAGTGCTGTCATCTGGACTATCCACAGTCGGAGTCATGCTGCCCTACACCCCATTGCATCATCGATTATTTGAGGCAAGCGGGCTGGAATGCATGGTCATGACCAGCGCCAACTCTTCGGGAATGCCGATTTCATATAAAGTAGAATCCATCAAGGATGGTTTATATGATTACCTGTTAACTCATAATCGTGATATTCATCTTCCGATTGATGATTCTGTTGTGCAGTTTAGCGATGATTATATGTTTTATCATCGGCGGGCAAGAGGGTTTGTACCGGATCCTTTTCACACAGAGTCAGATGTGGAAGGCATCATTGCCTTTGGCGGGAATCAAAAAAATACGTTTTCTGTTGGGAAGCAAAAGGACATTGTAATCAGTACCTATATTGGCGATCTTGATAACGAAGAGATGACTGGTTTTTTCAAGGACCAGCTCCATCATTATCAAACATGGCTGGATGTAAAGATAAAACATATAGCGGTTGATAAACATCCTATGTACGCATCAGCAGAACTTGTAAAAGATTATGATTGTAACGTCATACCCATCCAGCATCATCACGCTCACCTTGTATCCTGTATGGAGGATAACGGAATAATGGAACCCTGTTTCGGTATCATCCTGGATGGAACTGGGTATGGAGATGACGGGAATATCTGGGGATTCGAGTTTTTATACGGTGACGCCCATTCCTTTGAACGTCTTGGCCATTTAGAATATACCCCGCTCCCAGGCGGAGAAAAAGCTGTAAAAGAAACATGGAGAAATGCCGTTGGGATGCTGCATCATTTTTGGCAAGAAGATGGAATCGAACTGGCTATGAAACTATTCCCTGACAAAGTGAATGAAATCGACATCATAAAAAGGATGATCGTTAATCAAGTTAATACACCAATGGCGGGTACATGCGGAAGAATCTTTGATGCGGTCAGTGCCATTTTAGGTATTTGCTTATCTTCTTCCTATGAAGGAGAAGCGGCAATCAAATTATCAGACCGAATGATGAACGAAAGGGAACATTCAGACGGGATTTATCCATTCCATATAAAAACTAACCTTGAGAATCGACTTCTACTTGACCTTTCCCCGATGATCTACCAGATATCCCGGGATAGACTAAACAATCGTTGTAACACCGCAATTATTCATACTTTTCATCGAACCATTGTTTCATGCTGTGTTGAGATGATCTCCAGACTAGTAAAATTAAATCCACATATGAACAGGACGGTCATGTTGTCAGGAGGCACGTTCCAAAATATTTATTTACAGAAAGAGATAAAAGCAAAGCTTCAGGAAGAAGGTTTTACCGTTAAGACACATAAAAAAGTGCCTTGTCATGATGGCGGCTTATCATTAGGTCAAATCATCATTGCTTCTCATTCTATTAAAAGTAAGTAAGGGGGTGGATGAATATGTGCCTGGGAGTACCTGCAAAGGTTATGAAGATTGAGGAGCAGACAGCTCTAGTGGATGTTATGGGATCCAGGATGTATGTCGGGATCATATTCGTTCCAGAAGTTAAGGAAGGCGATTATGTATTGCTTCATGCTGGACAGGCGATGACGGTAGTAGACGAGAAATATGCTCACGAAAGCATTGAGGAATGGAGGAATGTCTTAAATGGAAAGTATGGAAACCTTCTCTGATCCGGTATTGGCACGCCATTCACTGGCAGCAGTTATCGAATTAGCCGGCCAATTTAAAAAGGAATATGGAAGAATGCCAGTGTTAATGGAAGTGTGCGGATCACATACGATGGCATTTGCCAAATCAGGAATAAAAACCAGATTAAAAGATCATGTCAGGCTTATTGCTGGTCCCGGGTGTCCAGTGTGTGTGACAGACCAAAAATCCATTGATGCGATGATCCAATTAGCAGAAGGTTCCAACCGGATACTATGTACATTTGGCGATATGTTGCGTGTACCAGGTTCCCGGATAAGTCTAATGAAAGCAAAAACGGACGGCAAAGACATTCGAGTTGTCTATTCTCCACTCGATAGCGTGAAAATTGCAGAGGAAAATCCGGATAGAGAAGTAATATTTTTAGGAATCGGGTTTGAAACTACAATACCAATTTTAACTCTTGCCATAAGCGAAGCAGAAAGAAAAGGATTGAAGAATTATAGTGTTTGGATGACAACTAAATTGGTAGAACCAGTAATGAGAGCCCTTCTTGATTCAGGAGAGGTAAGACTGGATGGCTTTATTTTACCAGGCCATGTTTCGGTCGTATTAGGTAAGAGGAGCTTTGATTTTTTAGCTGAATATCAAATATCCGGTGTGATCACTGGGTTTGAACCTGTTCAATTACTAAGCGGCATCTATAAAATACTGCAACTTTTACTTGAGAATAAGCATGATGTATTGAATGACTATAAATATGTTGTAAAAGACGAAGGTAACCTTCATGCACAAAAATTAATCAAGCAATATCTGCAGGTCCATGATGAAGACTGGAGAGGAATGAGTACGATTCCTCAAAGCGGGCTTGTCCTGAAGGATGAATACGCACAATTTGACGCGAAGAAGAAGTATAGAGTATCTGTGGGAGAGCCAAGAAAAACAAAATGTCGCTGCGGGGAAATCATTAGAGGATTAGTCATTCCTGAAGAGTGTGTTTTGTTTAATAAAGGGTGTACGCCAGCCCACCCGATTGGGCCTTGTATGGTTTCAACGGAAGGAACTTGCGCGGCTCATTATCAATACATGAGAGGAGAATAGACATTGATACAGAAAATCGGTTTAGCTCATGGAGAGGGCGGTGAACTTACTCACCAGCTTATTCAGGATGTGTTCATTAAGTCGTTTGGCCATGGCGTGCAAACTAAATTAGATTCTGCGATTCTGCCAGGGCTTCAAAATAATATAGTCGTGACAACGGATAGTTTTGTCGTAAAGCCCATCTTCTTTCCAGGAGGCGATATAGGGAAGCTGGCCATAACGGGGACGGTAAATGATTTAGCTGTTAGTGGAGCGATCCCGCGGTTTATTACAGCAGGATTCATTCTTGAAGAAGGGTTTCCAATCCAAGATTTGAAAAAGGTTGTCCAAAGTATGGCAGAAGAGGCAGATCGAGCGGGCGTCCAGATTATTGCAGGAGATACAAAAGTAGTCGAAAAGGGAAGTGCAGATCGTATATTTATTAATACGACAGGCATTGGGGAGATGCATGAGAAGCACTATCCAAAACCGGAGGAAATGAAAAAAGGTGACTCCGTGATCATAAGTGGGACAATAGGAGATCATGGCACCGCCATTCTTGGCGCGCGCAATGAGCTGGGGTTGATGACAGATGTTACGAGTGATTGTGCGTCATTAAATCACCTTGTTAAAAAGCTAATAAATGAAGTTGGCGGCATTCGCATCATGCGAGACCCTACAAGAGGAGGGCTCGCGACCACGTTAGTTGAGATATGTGAAGACTTCCAAGTGACGATTGAGCTTGATGAAGCCTCTATTCCTGTAAGGAAAGATGTCCATGGAGCATGTGATATTTTAGGATTCGACCCTCTATATTTAGCCAATGAGGGAAAAGTAGTGATCATTGTAGAATCGAGTTTAGCAGAGAGAGCCATGAAAATCATAAAACAAAATAAATTCGGAAGAAATGCCAGTGTAATCGGGCAGGTTTCATCGGTGGAGTCAGGAAAACTGCTGGTGAGGACCCCTTTTGGTACAACGCGCAGGCTGCAGCGTCTCTCGGGGATGCTTTTGCCAAGAATATGTTAATTATTCGTGGGCTGATGCATAGGATAGGAGGAAAGCCGCCTTAAGGAGAGGAAGTCATGAACAACACGGAGTTAATCAGATTACAGCTGAATCACCTTGTCACTCAGGCACGGCAGGATTTATATACAATTTCTAGAACTAGTGATTACTACATGAAACAACAAATTTTACAACGTTTATGGGATGCGCTTTCTTCCATTCATTTTCTAAGTGAACTGCTGGCTAATCAGGCCACAAAACATTTTGCACCAGCTCAGCCTGGTTCCATGCTGCCAATGGTTAATACAAATCAACCACAAATCCCGCCGATCACTCCCCTGCCTAATCAAAACACTCAATCAATCAATCAACGGAATTTTACTATTGAAGAACTATCAACATACGATGGGAAAAATGGAAGACCTGCTTATGTTGCGGTTAATGGCATCGTCTATGATGTAACGAACAATCGGGCGTGGGCAGCAGCCACCCATTTTGGTCTGGTTGCCGGGAGAGACTATACTCAGGAGTTTGCCTCCTGCCATGCTGGACAACAATCGCTGCTGGCTATGCTGCCAGTGGTTGGGAGGTTAGTGCAATGAACCAGCCAATCCTGCCACCTGAATCATTAACAAATGAGGCAATTGCTGAAAGGCTTACAAAAACAGTCATTAAGAAGATTGATAGGGGACTAACCAAGAAAAGGAACTTAGTGTACTTAGAATTGAATGGATGCTCGGGAAATATAATTTCTTTGCTGAATGGTCAAAATCCTGATTTTGAATATACCTTAAATTCGATGGTGAATCTTCGTTACAGTAATAGTCTAATGGCAGCCGAAGGAGAACAGGCCATCGAAAAGCTGATGGAAGCATTAAATGAAGATTTTATCCTGGCTGTTGAGGGGGCAGTCGCATTAAAAAATAACGGTCTTTACAATATCATCGGCAGCTGGAATGGAAAGCCGCTTACAGGTCTGCAGGCAGCCAAAATGTTTGGAGAAAAAGCAACCAGTATTTTGGCTGTTGGAGCATGTGCTACACATGGCGGTGTTTCCGCTGCCAAGCCCAATCCATCTGAGTCAGTGGGCTTACAAACGGTTCTTCCAGAGAAGAAGATGATAAAACTGCCAGGATGCCCTGTCCATCCTGACTGGTTTTTAGGAACACTGGCTCACCTCATCCTTTATGGAGAACCAGAAACAGATAATCTGGGCCGACCGCTTATGTTTTACAGTACCCTGATTCACGATCGATGTCCGAGAAGACCTTTTTTTGACCGTGGGATTTTTGCTGAAAAATTAGGAGATAAAACATGTTTATTCAAGCTTGGATGCCGCGGTCCGGTGACAAGGGTCGATTGTCCAACAAGACAATGGAACGGCCATGTCAATTGGCCAATAGGAGATAATACTCCATGCATCGGCTGTGCGCAATTTGGTTTTCCGGATGCAATGGCTCCATTTATTAGTTATGACACGACAAGGGTGGTGAAGGATGAGTAAGCGAATTGTCATTAACCCCTTAACGCGAATCAGCGGTTTTATGGAAATTGATGTAATGGTAGAAAATAATCAAGTTGTGGACGCAAAAACGAAAGGCAATTTATTTAGAGGTTTTGAACAAATGTTAATTGGCAGAAGTCCATTTGATTCCGTTTATTTTACTCAGCGGATCTGCGGGATTTGCTCGGCAGCACATTCAATGGCATCTTCTTTAGCATTGGAGGATGCCTTGAATATTGAGCCCATGGAACAAGGGAGGTATTTAAGGGATATTATTCATTGTTGTGAGTTCCTGCAGAATCATATTCGTCATTTTTATCAATATACGGTTCCTGATTTCGTGAAAATTGATCAAAATCCTTTATTTCAAACGGATCATGATGATTATCGATTGCCAAAGGACATAAATGACCGTATTGCCAAGCATTACTTTGAGTCGCTCAGCATTAGCCGGCTTGCTCATCAGATGCTGGCGGTCCTTGGAGGAAAAGCCCCTCATAACCATGGAGTATTCATCGGAGGGATTACTACTCAGGCGACAGCAGAAAAGGTTGTTCATCTGGATTCTATTTTACAGAAGATAACAGTGTTCATTGACGAAAAAATGATTCCGGATGTATATGATATTGCTCGATATTATCAAGAATACTTTCAATTAGGTGGTGGATACGGGAACTTACTCTCGTATGGATCTTTTAACCATTATAAAGATCTTGGGACATTGTATGTTGATCCGCTTGTCTTGACGAAGAATAGAATCGAGGTGTTTGACGAAGGCAAAATCCAAGAGAAAATCGATTACTCTTACTATACATCAATGGAAAATACCTATTCACCGGGAGAAGTCGTCCCACAGCCGGATATGGATAAAAAAGATGCCTATTCCTGGGTAAAAGCGCCAAGATACAATGGGCTCCCTTTTGAAGTTGGACCGCTGGCAAGATTGATATTGAGTGGATCGTATGATATAAGAATCTCAGCAATGGATCGAACAATCGCCAGGGCCCTGGAGGCGAAAAAAATAGCGGAAATAATGAAAGTATTGCTCCAACAGATCATCCCAGGAGTAGATGTGCAGAAAAAATACGAACTTCCGGGATCGGCATCTGGAAGGGGATTGGTCGATACGACAAGAGGAGCCCTGGGACACTGGCTGAAAATAGAAGATAAGAAAATCTCATTCTATCAAATCATTACTCCGTCCACATGGGATTTTTCGACAAGGGATGAAAACGGTTATAGAGGAACTGCCGAAGAAGCGTTGATCGGCATGCCAATCCAAAATCCGGAGAAGCCTGCCGAGATAGGAAGAATCCTTCGTTCATTTGATCCTTGTATGTCGTGTGCGACTCATGTCTACACTCCAGGAAAGCAAGTAAAGACAATAAAGGTGTTTTGATGGAAAAGATAATTGTTTTAGGTATTGGCAATCGACTGATGATGGATGATGGAATTGGTATTTATTTAATTGAGCATTTATCAAATCTGAATCGTGCTCCTGATGTTTCGTTTTTGGTTGGTGAGTCAGATATTGATTATTGCATGACTCAAATCATGGACGCTGCATTTGTCATAATTGTCGATGCAGTAGTTTCAGGAGATGCTCCGGGAGAGGTGACGATTTATCCAATTTCCGAGTTGCATGAACACCGTGAATTGGATATCTCCCCGCATAACTTTCATCTGTTTAATCTTTTGTATCTGCAAAAAGAATCGATCAAAGGATTTCTTATTGGAGTGGAACCATATGAGATAAAGTTTCATATTGGGTTGAGTAATACCTTAAATGAGAAATGGAACAAGATCTTGCAGGACGTAGCACACACTATTGAGAGATTGATAGGGGAGAATTGAGTGTATTGGGAAGTCGTTGGTTGTATATCGCTTGAGTAAAGCCCAGCTTCAACCTCCGTTGAAGCTGGGCTTTATACTTTTTGAATTGCTCTCTTTTTATCTATGGCAGAGAAGAAAATTCTCTCTAAACGATATGGTTATACCGATATACCTCCTGTAAAATATGAATTTGTGCGATATGGCTCTTGCGATTTTTTTAAAAACCCTTCATATTAAAGGACAGGAGGTGCGATATGCGAAACGATATTCAACCTAATGAACGGGCTTTCTCTACCAAGGAAGTGGCTGAAGAAGTGGGGATTGCAACCCCAACAGTTAGAAAGTACGGACAAATATTAGAGCGCAATGGATACGAGTTTATGAAGGATGGCGATCGGCGAATCTTTGTTGAATCCGATATTAAAGCTCTTATAGCGCTGCGCGATACGGACAAGCCACTGGACGATACAGCCAAGGACCTGGTGGATCAGCAAAAAGAAAGATTAAAAGGAACCATTGAAACAGATGTAGCGACCACCGATACAAATGAAAATTTGCCGCAAGACCCTAATCAGTTAAAAGAGGTATTAATGTTTTTAGCAAATGAACTTGCAGCGACACGGGAAATGAATCTACAGCTGACAAACGATATGTCACAGCTTAAAACAAAAGTATCCCAGCTCCAGCAGGACCACCATATCATAAGTTCAAGTATTGGGAATTCTGCTCAAAGAACGAATGCTAAAATAGAAAAATTGACTGAACAGCAAAGCGTCCATTATGAATCGTTATTGGAACAAGAGAAACATAGAAGTGAACTCTTGCAAAAAGAATTACAGAAAATGCGGGACGAACAGAAAGATGAGTGGAGTTCACAAAATGATTTTAATAAACGTTTAGAAGAAGAGTTGCAGAAAAGGAACGCAGGATGGGGATGGCTTCTCTCTTTATTCAAGAAATAATGTCCGTAGCGCGGGGCGATATGGGGTAATCCCAATATAGCGTTCCGCAATACATATTGGCCTTGGGGCAATACGGCAAGATGCAGCATCCTTGTTTTAAACTTCCAGACATTATTTTTTGAAATTCAACATTTCCCGAGAAATATCATCAAGATATGATTCTATCGACAAAATTCTTCTAATCATAGATAGCCACTTATTGTAACAAAAAATAATATTTTGCGGATTTACATAACATGAAAAAAGCCCCAATGAAGCAGAATTTGCTTCATTGAAGCTTTTTGAATTTTAGCTGCAAAACTTAAAATAAGATTCTTCTCTTTATGCGTGCTACAAGTGGTACAACAATGATTCCAGCTATGACAACCTGCATGACGTTTCCAGGGATGGAACCAAAGGGCTGGATCCAGTTTCCGTAAAGGATGACTTCTGCAAAATAATAGCCTACGATCTTTATAATAAGGGCTGCGACAACGGCTAGTGAGTATACAACCACTCTTTTGCCAGGTGCTTTTTCCGCTATGAGCCCTGCTACATAACCCATTGCACCGACGATGACGAAGGTAAATGGCGCCCAGACGGCCCAGCCAGAGATGAGATCAAACAAGCCCATTCCAAATGCACCGGCAATCGCTCCTGTTTTTCTGCCGAAAACGAAAGCAGCTATGAATAGAGGAACGTTTCCCAGATGGATCAGGCCTCCGTTGCCCATTATTGGAAGCTTCAAATTGATGAACATGGTAGCTACTACGGTCAATGCGATGAAAAGGGCATTGATGACTAAAATTCTTGTTTTAGTCGTTTCGCTTGATGATGAGAATGTTGCATTCATATGGTGACCTCTTTCTTTTTTGATACTATCATACTCCTTATTGGTAACTTAATAAATACATAATAATATACACAGGTTCAGATTTCTGGAAATAACCCTGGTGTAGTATCGAAAAATAAAAAAGCACCCAGAGGATGCTCTTGTATGTTAATGGAGTTGGGAATGCAAAACAGAACGATGAGGAATGGTTGAAGAATGGCCTATTATGTTCATTAATTGGATCATCAGGATTAATCGATAGATTTACTGTCATCCTGGGAAACCGCACTATCAACAGGATTATCGGATGCGCTGCTTTTATTCTGTGAAAGCGCGCTGTCAGTCGCCTGGCCGATGGCACTGCTGTAATTTTGGGCAAGTGCAGTATCAGTAGGGGCATTCGAAGAGCTGCTGCTGCCCTGGGCAATGCTGCTGTTTGTAGGATCATCTGCCGCGTTACTGTGATCCTGGGCGACGGCACTATTGACTGGATCATCGACTGCGTTACTATGTTTAACCGCCACAGCGGAATGGTCTACATGGCCGATGGAGATTTGTTCAGGGTTTTGGTGCTGGCTTAAATTAAGGTGGAGGTTTAACTGGAGCGGATAGTTCTGTAATATGTTCTGAAGCTTGCTGTTAAAATCAGGGCCGGAATGTACTTCAATCAGCTCGGAAAGTTTTCTGTTGATTTCCTTTTTCAGCTTAGGCTCCAGATATTCAGCAATCATTTTTTTGAATTCTTTCCTGATCTTCTTGGTCAAGTCTTCAGATAACTCATCCATGATTTCTTGCTTCATTTGTTTAGCCCATTTATCCATATAACTCACCTCTTTTTCTATAATGTTTCAGGGAGTAAAAGTGACACAATCAATCCCCACTGCACACGGCTGTGGGGGATTGATTGTCTAAATAAAAGAGTATTAGATTTCTCTTGCTTTGCTATCATCAAGAGCAACAGCACTGTTGTTAGGATTATCAGATGCATTGCTGTCATCTTGTGCAAGGGCACTAGTATCAGTATCATCAGCTGCATTACTCTTAGCTTGAGCTACAGAGCTGTTATTAGGATTATCGGAAGCGTTGCTGCGACCCTGCGCAACTGCGCTCGCATCTGGATTATCGGAAGCGTTGCTCCATCCCTGTGCAACAGCACTGGTATCAGGATTATCAGATGCATTGCTTCCTTTCAGGGCAATCGCACCATTGTCGATGTAGCCAATCGCGAATTGTTTTGGGTATTGAATTTGATCCGGGCAATCATGGTCTTTTTTATCCTTTTTGTACACTTAATCTCACTCCTTTTCGAAAATGGTATTAACAGGGTAATTAGAGAATTTGACGTGCTTTGCTGTCATCGAGTGCAACAGCGCTGTTGTTTGGATTGTCAGAAGCATTGCTGTCATCCTGGGCCAAAGCACTGTCTGTTGTGTCATTTGCAGAACTGCTGCTTCCTTGAGATACAGAGCTGTTATCAGGATTATCAGAAGCATTGCTGCCGCCCTGAGCTACTGCGCTGTCTGTAGGATTGTCAGAAGCATTACTGTAATGTTGTGCAACGGCACTAGTATCAGGATTGTCGGATGCATTACTGTTATCGATGGCAATCGCGCCATTGTTGATGTAGCCAATCGCAATCTGCTCTGGTTCCTGCGCCTGCATAAAACACTTGTCATCCTTTTTCTTCATATCGTACTTGTCATCTTCTTTCTTCTTATCGCATTTGTCTTCCTTTTTGCGCTTTTTGTGGTCTTTTTCGCAGTAGTGCGGATCCCACGGCTTCATTGGGTACTTCTTGTACTCTTTATACATTTGTTTCACTCCTTTATTAATAGATTCCTTAGCATTATATTTCCATATTTTTTTTTCGTATGGACAAACTACCTAATTTATTTTCTAAAAAGGAAAATGTACGTTTGTAGCAAGGAATTCACCTATAAGACTAGTAATGTACTTAAAAAAAGTTTACTATTGTCCTCATTTGTTGGACGTGTTAATATCAGAATATTAAAAATAATATAAAAAACGCTTACAAAAGGAGGGCTTTATAAAGTTTTTTCATTCATCAATGGCTGGCATAATCAGTTTTTTAATTTTGGGGAGGATGAAGGATGAAAAAGAGTTTGGCGGTTTTATTGAGCGGTGCGATGCTGATGCTTGCGGCATGCGGCGGCGGAAGTGATCAGGCGAGCGGAGACAAGAAAGAGAAGATGGTCAAGATCGGAATTACTCAGATTGTAGAGCATCCGTCTCTGGACGCTGCGAGGGAGGGTTTTATTGCTGCGCTGAAGGATGCAGGTTATGAGGAAGGGAAAAATCTTAAGCTTGATTACCAGAATGCCCAGGGAGACATGAACAACAACGCGTCGATTGCGCAGAAGCTGGTTTCGGACAAGAATGATCTCATATTAGCGATTGCGACACCGAGTGCACAGGCAGCTGTCCAGGCGACAAAAGATATTCCAATCCTGTTCACCGCGATTACCGATCCTGTCGGCGCGGAGCTTGTACAAAGCATGGAAAAGCCAGGCGGAAATGCGACTGGAACATCTGATACCCATCCAGATGCCATCAAGAATACGATCGCGGCAATCAAAAAATTCATTCCTGATGCGAAAAAGGTCGGCATTATCTATAACAATGGGGAGCCGAACTCTGTCGTGAATGTGAAAAATGCAAGGGAAGCGCTGGAGGAAGCAGGACTTGAAGCAGTGGAGACAACCATTTCAACGAGCTCTGAAGTAAAACAGGCGGCTGAATCGATGGTCGGCCGTGTCGATGTCCTGTATATTCCAAAGGATAATACAGTTGTTGCTGCGCTTGAATCTGTCATCACGGTAGCGAATGACAAGGATATCCCAACCTTCGTGGGTGAAGGGGATTCAGTAAAACGCGGAACCTTTGCTTCCTATGGATTTGATTATCATGATCTTGGCTACACAACTGGAAAAATGGCTGTGGAAATTCTAAAGGGCAAAAAGCCAAGCGAAATTCCTGTCGGCTTCCCTGAAAACCTGGAGCTAATCATTAACAAGAAAGCAGCTGAAGAGGAAGGTATTAAGTTGACGGAAGATATGCTGAAAGACGCCAACATTGTTGGTGAATAGTCTTAAGCAGAGTCAAGGGTGAGTTTTTGAGAGAAGTCAAAAAGGCCATTCAGCTGTTTTAACAGTTGGATGGCCTGTGCTATATGTTTCTGATGCTTATTTCATTTGAATCCATTGCTTTTCGGATTATATTTATAACTATTAAAGTGTAAAATCTGTACATTAACCTTTACGTCTTTGAGTGAATCTTGATCCAAATAAAACTCCTTTTTCGCTGCTAAATCCCTGTATTCATAAGGATGTTCCCTGAACCACGTTTCTCCGACATTGAGAAGATCAGTTCTATTTGTTATTCCGTCCATGACTAGTGCCTTTACTTTTGTTTTTATGTCCTCTTCGATTTTTTTCTTTAATTCATGTTCTGGGATATCCTTTATTCTTTCCACCAAATTAGCACTTACTGCGAGTTCAATCGAAACTTTTGGTGTCTTGGATTTTTCGTCATATTTTATCTTCATTTTTGGAGAGGCTAATTTGACTACTGCCGCTGTCTCTCCTTCATAAACAACCTTTTGGTTTAAAAGGACTTTCTTTTCTAACAGCCAGTTAACATAGACGGAATCCCTGAAAGGAAGTGTTTTAACAAATTTCTTTTGCTGAAAAAGTGCAAATCCATCAAAGTATAAAACCGGATAGCTCTTATCAGCCTTCCAGCTCTCAGGGTCTATTTTTACGGAAGGAAGCCTGGCAACGCCCATTGGTTCATAATATCCTCTTAAAAAAGACATCAATGTAACAGGTTTTAGTTCATCCTGAAATAATTCAGTGTCTCCTTTTTTAAAAAGGACAGTGTACACTGCGGGATAGTTAAAAAGCGCTTTGACATTAAAAACCTTCTCAATATCTTCTGCTGTCGTCATGACCCTTAAGGTTGGGCGAAGGGATCGATTTCTTGCTATTTCCGTGATCACTTCGTCGAAACGGTTCTCAACCAGATTTTGACTTAGGACAAGTGTGATGACATGGCCGAAAAATAAGGGAGGCTCTGCTTTACTGTAGAGTTTGCTAACAGCTAAATTTAGAGTTTCACCAGTCTCGGATGCAATGAAAATAGGGACCGGTTCTGCAGGTCTGCCACCTTCTTGTTTAGCCACATTGGCAAAATTCAAGCCCTGGACATAAGCGGTATACTCATGTGTCTCCTTGTTATAATCCATGCCAATCGCAACGATATAGGTCAGGTCCTGGATATTTTTTATATTGTTGCAGCCAGTAAGCAGCAGGCAAGAAATTAATAAAAAAGAAAAGAACTTTTTATTCATTAAGATTGTTCACCCCTTGTCCGATCCTCTGGACTGGTAGTGTCCGTTCTTGTTTTGTAGTACTGGACTGGTCCCTTTAAAAAGGACTTTATTAGCTCCCGCAAGCTGACAGGAGCAAGAGATCCAAGGTATGGAGCACCAAAAGAAGAAATAGTCGAAAAGTAAAGTACTGATAAAATAAATCCTATAATAACACCAAAGAGTCCTAAAAAGGTGCTCAAGATGATAATAGTGAATCTTAAAATCGTAATAGCAGAGCTCAAAGATTGATTAACCAAAGTAAAAGATGCGATATAAGTGATTGCTGCAACAACCAGCATGGTTGGTGATGTCAGGCCTGCCCGTATGGCAGCATCACCTACAATAAGGCCGCCTAATACGGCTACTGTTTGCCCAATTGCCCTGGGCAGCCGTACGCCAGCTTCATTGAACAGCTCGAACAAAAACAGGATGATAAACATTTCGATCGGTGCCGATAAGGGCAGCCCGAAACGGGATACAGAAATGGTTGCTACCAGTAAGTATGGAATCTGCTCAATATTGAATGAAGAAAATGCAATCCAAATCCCTGGAAGGAAGGTGGAAATCAATAACCCTACCATCCTGATCAATCTTTCCATTGAAACATATGCGTAGCTTATGTAGGAGTCCTCAGGTGATTTTGTCTGCAATAACAGGCTCATGGGCGCTAGACTCACAGTTGGATTGCCTTCAACAAGCAGAGCAAAACGTCCCTGGTTCATTGCCTGAACAATAAAATCAGGTCTTCCTGTGAAGTCCATAGTTGGAAAAAATGAATAGGGTCGGTCCCTGATACAGGATTCAAGTTCATAGATACTGGTCAAAACATCCAGTTCAACTTTATTCAGTCTTTTGTGAACTTCCTCAAGTACGTTCTTGTCAATTACGTCGTCAAGATACATGAGTGCCACTTTCGTTTTGCTTCTTTCGCCAAAAGTATATTTCTCCAGGCATAATGACGGTGTGTTGAGCCTTCTTCTGATCAAAGAAATATTTGTATTCAAATCTTCGACGAATCCATCCTTCGGGCCCCTAATGGATGTTTCAAGTGCTGATTCTTCTGGCTGACGTTTAGGAAAGCTGCCAGCACTAATGCTTAAAAGGGCATTATTGAAAAGAAAAATGGCAAATCCTTCGAAAAGTAAATGTGCTAATTCTTCAATAGGTCTGGATGTTACATCTTCTGCCTGAAATAAAGAATGGAGCTTGTCCTTCGCTGAAGAAGTTTCAGAATGGACTGCCAGTTTAGGCAGGATATACTGATCTAAATAATGCGTATCGATTAAGCTTTCAAAATAAAAAAATTCAAATGTTTCATTTCCGGTGATGTGCTTTTTGGCTATGAAATCCGCGCTTTTTTTTAAGTAATCTTTCAGCTTTTCACTGGTTTCCCTTAATTTTTCGTTAGGTAGCGGATTCGATCTTTTTGTTCTTTCCATGTTGTTCATCTCTCTTCTTCAAAACGAATAAAAACAGGGCAGACAGCAGGATTTGAATCATGAAAAATATCATGCTTGCCGGTAAAAAAAACAAATAAAGATACTTATAGAAATCATAGGTTTCAACATTGAAGAGCATGCTGCCAAATAGCAAAATGTATAAGACTGCGACAAGCTTTGGCCTCAATCTGTAATGTTTAACTTTTTGAGTTAGCAGGATGCCGATTAGATACATAAACAAACCGATCCGGATCAATGCCCCGCTAAGCCATTGATATAAGGCGAAAAAATCTAAATGGGAAATATATTCACCGATACTCAATACCCGCCACTGTTCATAGGCGGGATATTGGAAGTTAGTTGCTTCCGTTGGTCCGAATTCCATGATTGCTGCTGTAAGCGGGCCCAATATTAAGCCAGTCAGTATAGTCAATAAAATGAACAATTGCCTGAATTTTATCCGTTCCTGTGTAAATGGCTGCAGCAAAATGACAATGTAAACTTCGAGCAGCCCGGAGAGACTGTAGAAAATGCCTTTAATGAGTGGATCGTAGCCATCGGCTAACAATGGAAGCAACAAACTGGGATCTTTTAAGTCTGTGTTTGTAATCGAGATGAAAATTCCAAATATCATTACCAGGGGCAGCAGGAACCCGCTTGAGATTGCCATATATTTGACCCCGGCCAGCGTGACGATAAAACATGAGGCGATTAAAATGCAATTGATCATGAAGACGGAGGAATCTGCCAGATAATAGGCATTTAACCAAAGCACCAAGTCCCTGAAGGTAATATAGGAACTGGCAAATAAAAAAATAATGGTTGGGAGAGAAACAATGATAGAAAAAGCCCTTCCAAACCTCTGCTTAATCATCGTGAAAAAACCTTCTTCATGACTGTTTTTCACAATATAATAGATCAGCCAAAGAAAGAAAAGCGAGAGTGGATAAGCCAAAATGACGCTTAACCAGCTGTCTCTTCCGGCTGCAGTAAGCAGGTTTGGAATCAGGATGACATGATTAAGCAGTCCGGTTGATAGAATCAGCAGCATGAATAACTGCCTTGGTATTAATACTTTTATTAAACTTCTCATCGAATCACCAAATCTATTTTAGATTGAAGTTAGTATCACCATAAAATGAGAAAATATTTTCTTAGCAGATAAATGCACAGGATTTTCCCAATCTGAAAAAAACACTTCACCCTTCTATTCATACAAGCAGCCTAATACTGTTTAATGATGTGCAAAAAAGGAGGGGTAAGGGTTTGAAGAGGAGTAAGAGGATTATGTCATTATTATTGGTTTTACTGCTGATGGTTCCGGTGGCGGCAAGAGCGGGTGATTTAGGTGGAGGTTCCAACGGGGTACCGGGAACCTGGTATGTTGGGAATAATCCATCATGGGTGGACCCGGCAAAGTCGCCAATCGTTTTCGTCCATGGCTATAACAGTTCGGCTTCAGTATGGTGGGACGGCAATGATATGTATGAAACCGCACTTGCAAATGGCTACCAGACAGCTTTCATTGATTTGTATCCGGAGAAGGATATGTGGGCCAACGGAGCAATGCTGGCTGGGAAGCTGCAGCAAATCTATGAGTATTTCGGCAATAAGAAGCTTGTCGTAGTCGGGCACAGCAAGGGCGGTGTTGATACACAAACTGCGCTCGTACACTATGGTGCGCACCAGTATGTCTCAAATGTAATCAGTCTCTCATCACCTCATCACGGAACACAGCTTTCCGACCTTGCCCACAGCAGCTCGGCGTGGTGGCTGGCCGTGCTCCTTGGCAGCAATAACGACGCTACCCGCTCCCTTCAGACTGGGAATATGAGCTATTTCCGAAGTATCACGGATTCACATTCGAACGTAGTGAAGAATCGTTACTATACACTTGGCGGGACGAAATGGGGTTCATTCGGCAGCGCCTTGTATTGGGGCGGCCTTTATTTGAGCAGTTATGGCTCGAATGATGGTGTCGTCACGGTTGCCAGTTCCAGGGTGCCAGGAGGAACAATCGTCCGGGAAGGAGCATGGAATCATACAATGATCCGCGAGGGCTCCTACACATTTTCAGTATTCAAGCCATATACGATGGCAGCGGAGCCAAGTGCAGCTGTTGCTGCCTCAAGTATTGAAAACGTGACAGAACCTGATACGAACCAGATTGTCAGAGGCGGAAAAGCGGAAAAAGCGGTTAAGGACAGTTTCGTGGTTGAAGAGGGAGCGGAAGGCTTCAAGCTTGCCTTCCTGAGCGAAAAACCGTTGCCTTCCCTTAAGCTTAAGGGACCGGACGGCAAAGAGTACGAGGCGGTAAAAAGCGAACAGGATACAGGTGAATTTTTCAAAGGAGCCTGGGTCTACCAGTTTGAAGTAGACCAGCCAAAGGCCGGCAAGTGGAAGGTCACTGGACCAGCGGCATCCTATCTGTTTGTGGTCAATGTAGAAAGTCCGCTTAGTGTCGAATTGAAAAAGAACAAGAGCTTGCAGGCTGCGTATAAAACAAAATGGATTAAATTTGACCTAGATGCGAATAAGAAGCTGAAAGAAGCAGGAAAAGGCACGAAAGCAGGCAAGGTCATCGACGGAGATTTGACACAACCCGGAGTATATAATCTGACAACAGAAGTCACAGGCTTCGATGCCAAAGGCAATCCATTCGAACGGACGATCATCGAATCAATCTATGTGGATGCAAACGGGAAGATTCATAGGTAAGGAAGGTGGCGGCTGGTTGATTACAACCGTCTTCTTAAATAATGGCTATATTAAAGGACAGACAGCTGCTCTAGACAGTTCTGCCTACTATTCAATTGTGATCATAAGTCTTATTTACTAACTTTTACATAATCAGTTGAGGTGCTGGATTACTGTCCGATATAGAAGGTAAGCAGAGTATGAACATCAGGAGGAGAAGGCAATGCATGTCCTGGATTTGATTGCTAGAATCAACAACAGCGTCGAGAAGCTCGACTTTGCAGCTGCGAGGATGTATATGGAGGAAAACATTGAGATCCTGAATGAGCACCGGAATTATTTGAAGAGGAATGCCAGGGAATTGCTTGAGTTTTTGACGAAACGGATGGAGGCAGGTCAGCAGCCGCTGACGAGACAGGAAATGGCTGTCATCAATACGGTGAACAGCTATGCTTCAAACTTCGATTTAAGAGGCTTGAAGGTTGTGATCAAAGACCATTCGCGATTATTTTTGCGAAATGATATAGAGGCATACTTGAATACAGATGCAAGAATCATCCTCGAAGGCATGGGTGCCATTCCGAAAGAGGCAAGCTGATTATATAAAAGTGTTGAGACGGTTCCTGAATAGGGCCGTTTTTTTATTGAAATGTAACCTCTTAAACACTCCTTCCGTCTACTCCAGTGCGGAAATAATTTCATACAGAATATTACAGGATTTTTACAGAAAATAGCGAATATAAACATAATGGTATGGAAATTTCAATTGGTTTTCGTAGATAAATAGAAACATTTAAGGGGGAAATGGCTGTGCGGGATCAAATGAATCCAACGGTTGAAAGAATACTTGAAAATATTGATAAGGTAATGACGGGAAAAAGGAATGTGGCAGAGCTGAGCTTGATTGCGCTGCTTGCCGGAGGACATGTGCTTCTTGAGGACGTGCCGGGTGTGGGGAAGACGATGATGGTCCGTGCACTTGCGAAGTCTGTCAGCGCAAAGTTCAGGAGAATTCAGTTCACTCCGGACTTATTGCCTTCAGACGTGACAGGTGTATCGATTTACAATCCAAAGGAAATGGAGTTTGAGTTCAGGCCAGGGCCGATCATGGGCAATATCATTCTTGCCGATGAAATTAACCGGACATCGCCAAAGACTCAATCTGCCCTTCTGGAAGGGATGGAAGAGCAGAGCGTTACGGTTGATGGGGTCACGCATGTCCTTGAAAAGCCATTTTTCGTTATGGCGACGCAAAACCCGATTGATTATGAAGGAACTTATCCACTGCCTGAAGCCCAGCTCGACCGCTTCTTGTTAAAAATGAAAATGGGATACCCTGCCCTTGATGAAGAAATGGAAGTTTTGAATCGTGCTCAGCGCAACCTGCCGATTGAAGACTTGAGGCCTGTTGTTTCGCTTGAGGAACTTCGCGACTTGCAGCAAAGCATTAAAGATGTGTTTGTGGATGAGACGATTAAGCGTTACATAGTAGAGCTGTCAAGCCGTTCGCGCGGCCATGCGAGTGTTTACCTTGGAGTTAGCCCTCGTGGATCGATCGCCTTGATGAAGGCTGCTCAGGCGTATGCGTTCATTTACGGCAGGGATTACGTCATTCCGGATGATGTCCAGTACCTTGCTCCAGCGGTATTCGCACACAGGATTATTTTGAAATCAGAGGCCAGGTTTGAAGGGATCACAGCCGAGGATGTCGTGAACAGGGTGTTGGCGAGAGTGCCTGTGCCGGTGCAAAGGCTAGTGAAGTAATATGAAAAAATTTTTCCAAAAGTTCAAGGAAGTTTGGAAGCTCATCGTTTTACTATTTTTAATCCTGGTCACGTTTTCGTATGCGATGTTCCAGGGAGGCTTTGTCAGCTGGTTCCTGTTTTACAGCTTCGTGCCTTTTGCGCTCTATGCGCTAGGTCTGGCCCTTTATTCCATAAAGGAAATCAAGGCGGAGAGGGTGTATACGAAACAGGAGTACAACGCTGGCGAGAAGTTCAAAGCGAGCGTAGTACTCGAAAGGGATTTTCCATTCCCTTTATTTTACGCGATCGCTGAAGAGCAGGCAGGGCCAACTATTGCCGGGAACAGTGATTTGCAAAAAGCGAAAACGATGCTGTTTCCTGGCTTCAGCCGTGTATTCAGCTTCGATTATTCAATTGAAAACCTGCCCCGCGGAGAGCATATCCTATCCGGCATCAAGCTGAAAACAGGAGATCCGCTCGGGTTGATTGAAAAAGAGAAGATTTTGCCGGCAGAAAATAGGGTTCTTGTTTATCCGGCCTATCAGGAGATGGTCTACCGTCCGGTTGCCCATCATTTTGACCAGGGGATGACGGCTTCGAAGGAGCGTGTCCAACGTGATACTTCGATGGCAATCGGTGTCCGGGAGTACCAGCCGGGGGACCGCTTTTCGTGGATCAACTGGAAGGCGACCGCGAGACGCAATGATATTATGACGAAGGAATTCGAACAAAGGCAATCGCATGATGTGACGATCCTGATGGATTGTGCATCTGAGTCAAGATTCGAAGTGATCGTATCTTTTACAGCTTCGGTCATCCGGGCAATCCTGCGAAAAGGAGCACAGGTCGGTCTGCTGACATCAAGCTCCGACCGGACAGCTTTCCCTGCCCGCGGCGGTGAAATCCAGCAGCAGCAGCTTCTATACCACCTTGCTAAAATCCAGGATGACAGTCCCGTCACCTTCGACAAGGTGCTCGAGGCGGAAACCTTTTTGGCACAGCAGAACAATTCAATCATGCTAATCACTTCCCAATTGACGAAAGCGCTCATTGAAAAAGCAGCTTTCTACAATCAAAAGAATGGGGCAATCAGCATCTTCCTGATTAAAAATGGGCAGGAATCTCCTACAAAAGCGGAAATCAATTTAAGATCCTCGGCTTTTGCCAGGGGAATCAGGCTCGTCATGGTTCATGATGGCCAGTTCCCGGAAGCCTTCTCGGAGGTGAATAGAGGATGACGATGGATAAACCAAAAAAGGATGTCAGTTTCTTTTTATTGTATCTGTTCAGCTTTTTACTGCTCTGGGAGTGGCTGCGGCCGCTGAAGGAACTGACTGATACGGGGCATTTGAGTGTTTTCCTAGCATTCGTATTTGTTTCGCTGATGATGTCATTTTTCAGCATGCCAATCATACCTGCCGCTTTGATTAAAATAACCATGATCCTGTATTCTGTCCACTTCATGTATTACGAAGGAACCTTTTTCAGTTCTTCATGGTTCGGCGAATTAGTCAATGAAATCATGGCGAATGCTGGATTCCTGATAAATGCTGAATGGGCAGAGCTTTCGAATGTGTTCAGGACATTGCTGTTCTTTACGCTGCTTTGGCTGATGGCGTACCTGATCCAATATTGGCTGATCAGCCGCAAGCAAATTTTTGTATTCTTTTTCATGACACTTGTCTATATTACGGTTCTGGATACATTCACCCCGTATGAAGCGGATGTAGCAATCGTCCGGACGGTCATTGCCGGGTTTGCGGTAATGGGAATGCTCGCTTACTACCGGATTGCCGACAAGGAAGTGATGAAGAAGAATCTCGACAGTGCGAAAAAATGGATGGTACCGCTTATGGCAATGATCATCTTAAGTGTGGGTGTAGGCTATGCAGCACCTAAGGCTGATCCGATTTGGCCAGATCCTGTTCCGTTCCTGACTTCTTATAATGAAGAGTCAGGCGGAGGCGGGGGAGTAAAAAAGGTAGGCTACGGTACGGATGATTCAACTCTGGGAGGACCATTTATCGGAGACGATCGGGTTGTTTTTGCCGCTGAAGCAGATGGACGGCATTATTGGCGGATTGAAACAAAGGATGTTTATACAGGGAAGGGCTGGGTGTTAAACCCTGGTGCTGACTTGCCAGTTGAATTTTTGCCGAAGCAGACCATTCCTTTACAGCCGTTCGAAGCAGGTGTGAAAACAGAACAGCGTACCAGCAGGGTGATCCCGCAAATAGGATATCCTCACATTGTTTATCCATTAGGGGTGAAACAGGTAGAAGCATCTGATGCCAATGCCACTATTCAATTCAGCCTTAACCCAACATCAGAAAAAATCATGTCGTTGAGGGATGGTCAGGCGGGATCGTTTGGGCCGTATTCACTTACCTTTGATTATCCGGTATACAATGTAGATAAGCTGAAAGCGGTCAGTCCGGAAGATGTAGCGGGGATGAATCAAGATTCCAGGTTCGCTTCAACTTACACCCAAATCCCTGAATCACTGCCGGACAGAGTAGTGAAACTCGCTGAGGATATTACCAAGGACAAGAAAACCTGGCTTGAAAAAGCACAGGCGATTGAAAAATACTTCCGTTCAAATGAATTTGTCTATGATCAATCAAATGTGGCAGTTCCGGAAGAAGGCCAGGATTATGTCGACCAATTCCTGTTTGAAACACAGCGTGGCTATTGCGATAATTTTTCCACGTCAATGGTTGTCATGATGAGATCGATCGGTATTCCCGCCCGCTGGGTAAAAGGCTATACAGAAGGTGAGTACATCGATACACTTGAAAATGGCCGCAGGCTTTATGAGGTGACAAATAACAATGCCCACTCCTGGGTAGAAGGCTATTTCCCTGGTGTCGGCTGGGTACCATTTGAACCAACACAGGGTTTTTCAAATAATGTCCAGTTTGAAATTGATCCTAAAGACGATAGTCAAAGCCAAACGGAACAAGATGCAAAAGAGGATACAACCCCAGAAGCTCCTAAGAAGCCGGAAACACCTGAAGAACAGTCGGATGTGGAAAAACCAAAGGTTTCTTTTTCAGACGGCTTGAAGAAAGCGGGGGCATTCCTGCAAGAAAATCTAAAGAAAATCATCATGACCTTGGTGGTTTTAGCTGTGTTTTCTGCGATCTTGTACAGATTAAGAGGAAAATGGCTGCCGATTCTTTATATCATGCTTTACAAGTACAAAAAACAAAACAAGTACCTGGAAAAAGCGTATATGGCTTTATTGAAGCAGTTAAAGCGTTACGGCCTGAAAAGGGAGAATGGCCAGACTTTGCGTGACTACGCCTATTATGTAGACTCATTCTTTTCCACGAACGAGATGCGGAGACTCACAGCCAAATATGAAGAGTATCTGTATCGCGGGGACATGAATGAAGATATGTGGCAGGAAGCGAAAAAGCACTGGGAATCCATGATCCGAAAAGCTAGTGCTTGACCAATAAAATATTATACTGATACAATGGCTGAAACTATATAGAATAATCCTTCATATATCCTCGATAATAAGGTTCGAAAGTATCTACCAAATCACCGGAAATGATTTGACTATGAAGGCAGGTTCTTTCGTTCGTCCAGAGCTGGAATTCTGCTTTCTTTTTTGAAGGGAGAATTCTGGCTTTTTTTAATGCAGTGAAAACGTGGAAATTAGCCATAATAAGATACATACGAAAAAAGGTTTAATTGAAACCGACCAGGCATTTCCGCTTTTATATTTTAATTGAGGTGACTTTATGAAAACCGAGCTTCAAGACCAGGAAATGATTATTGTTTTAGACTTTGGCAGCCAGTATAACCAGCTGATCACAAGAAGGATCAGGGAATTTGGCGTGTACAGTGAACTTCATCCGCATACGATCACAGCTGCGGAAATCAAGGAAATGAACCCTAAAGGAATCATTTTCTCGGGCGGCCCGAACAGTGTTTATGATGAAGGGGCGTTCCGCTGTGATGAAGAAATTTTCGAACTGGGTTTGCCGATCCTTGGAATTTGTTATGGAATGCAGCTGATGACGATGCATTTCGGCGGGAAGGTCGAGAAGGCGAAGCACCGTGAGTACGGAAAAGCTTTGCTGACGCTGCATAATCAAAATGCTTTATTTGGAGGAACACCAGGAGAACAGGTTGTCTGGATGAGCCATGGGGATCTGGTTACGATGTCTCCCCCAGGATTCACGGTGGAAGGAATCAATCCATCCTGCCCGATTGCAGCGATGAGTGATGAAAGTCGCAAACTATACGCGGTCCAATTCCACCCGGAAGTACGCCATTCCATCTATGGGAATGACCTTCTGAAAAACTTTGTCTTTAAAGTGTGTGAGTGTAAAGGCGATTGGTCGATGGAAAACTTCATCGAAATCGAGATGGAGAAAATCCGCCAGCTGGTTGGAGACAAAAAAGTCCTTTGTGCGCTTAGCGGCGGTGTTGATTCTTCTGTAGTTGCTGTCTTGATCCATAAAGCAATCGGTGACCAGCTGACATGTATCTTCGTCGACCACGGCTTGCTGCGAAAAGACGAAGCTGAAGGTGTCATGAAAACATTCGCCGACGGTTTCAACATGAATGTCATCAAGGTTGATGCCAAGGATCGCTTCCTAAGCAAGCTTGAGGGTATTTCCGATCCAGAGCAGAAGCGCAAAATCATCGGCAATGAATTCATTTATGTATTCGATGATGAAGCGGAAAAGCTTGAGGGTATTGAATTTCTCGCACAGGGAACATTGTATACGGATATTATCGAAAGCGGAACGGCGACAGCGCAGACAATCAAGTCCCACCACAACGTCGGCGGATTGCCTGAGGATATGCAGTTCAAATTGATCGAGCCATTGAATACATTATTTAAGGATGAAGTCCGTGCTCTTGGAACAGAGCTTGGCATACCTGATGAAGTCGTCTGGCGCCAGCCATTCCCTGGCCCTGGACTCGGCATCCGTGTCCTCGGTGCAATTTCTGAAGAAAAATTGGAGATTGTTCGGGAATCAGATGCCATCCTCCGGGACGAAATCAAGAAAGCCGGACTGGACCGTGACATCTGGCAGTATTTCACCGTCCTGCCTGATATCCGCAGTGTCGGGGTCATGGGTGATGCGAGAACATACGATTACACAATCGGAATCCGCGCAGTAACGTCCATAGATGGAATGACATCTGACTGGGCTAGGATTCCATGGGACGTTCTTGAAATCATCTCCACTAGGCTTGTGAATGAAGTAAACCATGTGAACCGGGTAGTCTATGACATCACGAGCAAGCCGCCTGCAACCATTGAATGGGAGTAAAATACGAACGATTTAAAAACGAACATGAATAATGTTCGTTTTTTTATTGACGAGGGGCAAAAGTCCTGTTAGAATAAAACTGAACTTAATAATTTGTCATAATTCGTCGTATAATCTTGGGGATATGGCCCAAAAGTTTCTACCGAGCTACCGTAAATGGCTTGACTACGAGGTATATAAATCACTGGCTCGCAATCTATCATTTTAATTGCTGCCAGGGTCTTATTTTATTGCCTGTTAGTCAACGCCCCGGTATCCCGAGGCGTTTTCTTTTTGGCCGTATTTCCCCGAATTCTATTCAGGGGGAAAAGAACATATGAAGAAATATTTTGAGTTTGAAAAGCTTGGCACGAATTATCGTCGTGAATTCATCGGCGGGATGACCACGTTCCTTGCGATGGCATACATCCTTGTCGTTAACCCGCTCACACTTACATTGGCAGATGTTAAAGACCTGCCAGATGCCATGAGAATGGATTACGGCGCTGTATTCGTAGCAACGGCACTTGCAGCTGCAATTGGCTCCATTATCATGGGCTTGCTCGGCAAGTATCCAATAGCCCTTGCCCCGGGAATGGGCTTGAATGCGTTCTTTGCTTACAGTGTTGTTTTAAGCCACGGTGCACCATGGCAGCATGCATTGGCTGCAGTCTTCATTTCCAGCGTATTCTTCCTGCTGCTCACCATTTCCGGCTGGCGTGAAAAATTGATCAATGCCATTCCGGTTGAACTCAAGCACGCCGTCGGAGCGGGTATTGGTTTGTTCATCACATTCATCGGCCTGAAAAATGCAGGAATCATCGTTGACAACCCGGCAACACTTGTCGGACTTGGCGATTTGACAAACGGCAATACATTGCTTGCTCTATTCGGCCTTTTGGTTACAGTTATCATGCTGACAAGAGGCATTCACGGTGCAGTATTCTTCGGAATCATATTAACTGTCATTGTCGGTATGGTTTTCAATCTAATTGATACACCAAAACAAGTAGTCGGAGCAGTTCCAAGCGTTGCCCCAACATTCGGAGCAGTGTTCACCGCATTCGGCGATCCATCTTTTTATACAGCGACAATGCTCGGAATCATTTTGACATTCCTGTTCGTTGACTTCTTTGATAACGCGGGTACACTCGTTGCGGTTGCCAACCAGGCTGGCCTGATGAAAGACAACAAGCTGCCTCGTGCGGGCCGTGCTCTGTTTGCAGATTCAATCGCATCCCTTGTTGGTTCCATCTTTGGTACATCGACAACAACATCGTATATTGAATCTTCTGCAGGCGTCGCTTCAGGAGCCCGAAGCGGATTCGCTTCTCTTGTCACAGCTGGATTCTTCCTGCTAGCTCTGTTCTTCTTCCCGGTGTTGTCAGTCGTGACATCAGCGGTAACAGCTCCGGCATTGATCATTGTCGGTGTCCTGATGGTTTCTTCTCTTGGTAAAATTGAGTGGGGCCGCTTTGAAATCGCAGTTCCTTCATTCCTGACAATGATTTCAATGCCGCTGTCGTCCAGCATTGCAACAGGTATCGCAGCCGGGTTCATTTTTTACCCGATTACGATGATGGTAAAAGGACGCACAAAAGAAGTTCATCCGATCATGTATCTGTTCTTCGTGATTTTTGTTCTTTACTTTGTGTTTTTAACTGAATAGACGATTAGGTCCAGCGGCTACCGCTGGATCTTTTTTTTGCCAAAAATTGAAGAGTGGCTGTTAAATGCTTCGGATTGACTTCTAAATCTCCCTTATATACGATATTCCCATAGAAACAAGTTGAAACGGGGATTCAGCATGGACAAAATCGAAGTAAAAAAAGGTTTGAATAATAATGTCATGATTGCTGACCATCCAACATTCGGGGAAGTCATCCTGATCGGAAAAGGCATCGGCTTCAACCGGAAAAAGGGAGACCTGATCGAAGAGGGGCAGGCAGAGAAAATGTTCGTCCTTAAGGATGAAAAAGAACAGGCAAACTATATCAAGCTTTTGCCTTTTGTCGAAAATGACCTGCACGAATCAATCATTTCTTCTATTGAGTTAATCAAAAAACGGACAGGCAGCCAGCTGAACGAACATATTCATGTCGCCTTGACGGATCACTTAATGTTTGCGGTAAACAGGATCGCAAAAGGAATGGAATTCAAGAATCCGTTTTTGGTTGAAACAAAGACGCTGTATCCAACTGAATTCGAAATCGCAAAAGAAGTTGTCCGGCTCATTAAAGAGAAGTCAGGGATTGAGCTTCCGGATGGGGAAATCGGCTTTGTCGCTCTCCATATTCACAGCGCCGTAATGAATCGCAATCTATCCGAAGTCAACATTCACTCGCAGCTTGTGACAAAATTGGTACAGATGATCGAAGAAAATTTGGATATAGTAATTGATAAAGAAGGTATCGATTATACAAGACTCGTGCGCCATATACGTTTCACGATTGAAAGAGTCAATAATGGCGAGAAGGTTGATGAACCAGAAAAATTTGCAGCCCTCTTGAAAGAAGAATATCCTTTATGCTACAATCTTTCGTGGAAACTCATTAAAGTGATGCAGCAGACTTTGAAAAAACAAGTATGCGATGCTGAAGCCGTGTACCTTACAATGCATTTGCAAAGGCTTCAGAAAAAAGTTAAATAGGTTATGATTTTTTACGTGTTACTGATTCGATCAGGCATGAGTAAAGAATGTAATTGAAATGGAGTTTTATGGGTAATATATCCGTATGCTTCTTTCACTACATCTTTTCTCATGCCTTTTTTATTTGTTTTTTTAATGTTTGTAACCGCTTTAAGAGAAAAAAATTCAGGAGGTATTCCTATGTTTAAGAAAGCTTTTGGTGTTCTTCAAAAAGTAGGTAAAGCGCTTATGCTTCCAGTTGCACTGCTTCCAGCAGCAGGCATCCTGCTTGCTCTTGGTGCTGCGCTTCGTAACCCTGCTTTGCTGGAGCTTGCTCCATTTTTAGATAACAGCGGCGTCGATATGGTTGCTGCAGTCATGCAAAAAGCCGGGGACATTGTCTTCGGGAACCTGCCGCTCCTATTCGCGGTTGGTGTAGCTGTTGGTTTGGCTGGCGGTGAAGGGGTTGCCGGTCTGGCAGCGATTATCGGTTACCTAATCATGAACGTGACAATGGGTACTGTATTACAAATCACTCCAGAAGATGTTAACGGACTGAATTACGCAAGTATTCTTGGTGTCCCTACCCTTCAGACAGGAGTATTTGGAGGTATCATCGTCGGGATCATTGCCGCTGCTCTTTACAATAAATTCTATGAAATCGAATTGCCATCTTACTTGGGATTCTTTGCAGGTAAGCGTTTTGTTCCAATCATTACTGCAGGTACAGCCATCTTGCTTGGTTTAGCGATGCTTGTCATTTGGCCTCCAATCCAAAATGGCTTGAATGCATTCTCACAAAACATGGTACACGCAAACTTGACTCTATCAGCATTTATCTTTGGTGTAGTTGAACGTTCATTAATTCCATTCGGATTGCACCACATTTTCTATTCACCATTCTGGTATGAATTCGGCCAGTATACAACTCAGGCTGGAGAAGTTGTCCGCGGCGACCAGCGTATCTTCATGGCTGAAATCGCAGATAATGTGCAAAACCTAACTGCAGGTACATTCATGACTGGTAAATTCCCGTTCATGATGTTCGGTCTCCCGGCTGCAGCTTTGGCTATTTATCACGAAGCTCGGCCTGAAAGAAAAGTGGTTGTCGGCGGTTTGATGGTATCTGCTGCCTTGACTTCATTCTTAACAGGTATTACAGAACCACTTGAATTCTCATTCTTATTCGTAGCACCAGTTCTTTTTGGAGTACACGCAATCTTTGCCGGTCTGTCTTTCATGACCATGCATCTTTTAGATGTGAAAATCGGTATGACATTCTCAGGCGGTCTTATTGATTACATTCTGTTTGGTCTGATTAACCCGCAGACAAATGCATGGTTAGTTATTCCTGTTGGTTTAGTATTTGCGGTTATCTACTATTTCGGATTCCGTTTCGCAATCCGTAAATTCAACCTTATGACTCCAGGCCGTGAAGCAGTTGAAGATGATCAAGAAGAGGGTGCGGCGAAAGGTAAAGCTGGAGACCTTCCATACCAGGTACTTGAGGCGATGGGCGGTCAGGAAAATATCGCTCACCTTGATGCATGTATCACTCGTCTTCGTGTATCTGTAAATGACATTAAGAATGTCGATAAAGACCGTTTGAAAAAGCTTGGTGCAGCTGGCGTTCTGGAAGTCGGCAACAACATCCAGGCAATCTTCGGACCTCGTTCTGAAACGATCAAGGGGCAGATGAAAGATATCATGAGCGGCAAGAAGCCTCGTCCGGTTGAAACGAACCAGGCAACAGAAGTTGAACAGCAAATCGAAGAGGTAAACCCGGAAGCATTACAGACGCATCATGATGCTGATGTTAGTGCTGATGTGATTGTTTCTCCTATTAAAGGTGAAATCAAGCCGATCACTGAGGTTCCTGACCAGGTATTCTCAGGCAAGATGATGGGTGATGGTTTTGCGATCGTTCCATCTGAAGGGGCTGTTGTCTCTCCTGTTGACGGAAAAATCGTGAACCTTTTCCCGACAAAGCACGCAATCGGCATCCTTTCTGACACTGGACGTGAAATCCTGATCCATGTTGGTATTGATACGGTTAATTTGAAGGGACAAGGCTTTGAAACACTTGTTTCTGAAAATGATACTGTGACAAAAGGCCAGCCGCTATTGAAGGTTGATCTTGAGTATATCAAGGAACATGCCACTTCGATCGTAACACCGATCGTCTTCACAAACCTCGCAGCTGGCGAGAGTATTGTCATCAACAAAGAGGGCAATGTAGATGTGAAGGAAGAAAATATCATTACGATATCTAAGTAATAAAGAAGCAGCCAGTCCCGGTATGAAGGGGCTGGCTGTTTTGTTATATGTAGATTAATAAAAGTAAACTTCAAATGTCCTGCGAAAACTTTCCCAATTATTTCAAGGTTTAAACGTGTTGACTCTGGGCAGTTGTGATGATAGTATATAGAAACAGTCGCGAACAAGTTAACAACATTTCGATGTTAAAAAAAATAATTGAAAAAAGTTGTTGACATTCATTACTGTAACGTGATAAATTATTAAAGTCGCTTCTGAGCGGCGCGCAAGAATTGCTCTTTGAAAACTAAACAAACAAGCGTCAACAAACAATAATATTCTTGCTTCTATTATAGAAGACAAGAGCCAACGTTTTATTTTATGAGCTAACTCATAACTCTTTCTTGGAGAGTTTGATCCTGGCTCAGGACGAACGCTGGCGGCGTGCCTAATACATGCAAGTCGAGCGGATCTTCATTAGCTTGCTTTTGAAGATCAGCGGCGGACGGGTGAGTAACACGTGGGCAACCTGCCTGTAAGACTGGGATAACTTCGGGAAACCGGAGCTAATACCGGATAATCCTTTCCCCCACATGAGGGAAAGCTGAAAGACGGTTTCGGCTGTCGCTTACAGATGGGCCCGCGGCGCATTAGCTAGTTGGTGAGGTAACGGCTCACCAAGGCAACGATGCGTAGCCGACCTGAGAGGGTGATCGGCCACACTGGGACTGAGACACGGCCCAGACTCCTACGGGAGGCAGCAGTAGGGAATCTTCCGCAATGGACGAAAGTCTGACGGAGCAACGCCGCGTGAGCGATGAAGGCCTTCGGGTCGTAAAGCTCTGTTGTCAGGGAAGAACAAGTATCGGAGTAACTGCCGGTACCTTGACGGTACCTGACCAGAAAGCCACGGCTAACTACGTGCCAGCAGCCGCGGTAATACGTAGGTGGCAAGCGTTGTCCGGAATTATTGGGCGTAAAGCGCGCGCAGGCGGTCCTTTAAGTCTGATGTGAAAGCCCACGGCTCAACCGTGGAGGGTCATTGGAAACTGGGGGACTTGAGTGCAGAAGAGGAGAGCGGAATTCCACGTGTAGCGGTGAAATGCGTAGAGATGTGGAGGAACACCAGTGGCGAAGGCGGCTCTCTGGTCTGTAACTGACGCTGAGGCGCGAAAGCGTGGGGAGCGAACAGGATTAGATACCCTGGTAGTCCACGCCGTAAACGATGAGTGCTAAGTGTTAGAGGGTTTCCGCCCTTTAGTGCTGCAGCAAACGCATTAAGCACTCCGCCTGGGGAGTACGGCCGCAAGGCTGAAACTCAAAGGAATTGACGGGGGCCCGCACAAGCGGTGGAGCATGTGGTTTAATTCGAAGCAACGCGAAGAACCTTACCAGGTCTTGACATCCTCTGACAACCCTAGAGATAGGGCGTTCCCCTTCGGGGGACAGAGTGACAGGTGGTGCATGGTTGTCGTCAGCTCGTGTCGTGAGATGTTGGGTTAAGTCCCGCAACGAGCGCAACCCTTGATCTTAGTTGCCAGCATTCAGTTGGGCACTCTAAGGTGACTGCCGGTGACAAACCGGAGGAAGGTGGGGATGACGTCAAATCATCATGCCCCTTATGACCTGGGCTACACACGTGCTACAATGGATGGAACAAAGGGTCGCGAAGCCGCGAGGTCGAGCCAATCCCATAAAACCATTCTCAGTTCGGATTGCAGGCTGCAACTCGCCTGCATGAAGCCGGAATCGCTAGTAATCGCGGATCAGCATGCCGCGGTGAATACGTTCCCGGGCCTTGTACACACCGCCCGTCACACCACGAGAGTTTGTAACACCCGAAGTCGGTGGGGTAACCTTTTGGAGCCAGCCGCCTAAGGTGGGACAGATGATTGGGGTGAAGTCGTAACAAGGTAGCCGTATCGGAAGGTGCGGCTGGATCACCTCCTTTCTAAGGATATTGCCTAAGGGCAATCGGAATGCGAACCTACGGTTCGTACTGTTGACCAGCTTGTTTGTTTAGTTTTGAGGGAGCAAGTGCCTCAAGACTTTTTTGTTCCTTGAAAACTAGATAATCGTAAGTAAGAAGAACCAAGAAAAACCGAGTGATCGCCATTTTAGTTTTCTCTCTATTCAATTAGAGAAATGACCTTTTAGGTTAAGTTAGAAAGGGCGCACGGTGGATGCCTTGGCACTAGGAGCCGATGAAGGACGGGACTAACACCGATATGCTTCGGGGAGCTGTAAGTAAGCTTTGATCCGGAGATTTCCGAATGGGGAAACCCACTGTTCGTAATGGAACAGTATCTTTACCTGAATACATAGGGTATTGAAGGCAGACCCGGGGAACTGAAACATCTAAGTACCCGGAGGAAGAGAAAGCAAACGCGATTCCCTGAGTAGCGGCGAGCGAAACGGGACATAGCCCAAACCAAGAGGCTTGCCTCTTGGGGTTGTAGGACACTCTACATGGAGTTACAAAGGAACGGGGTAGATGAAGTGGTCTGGAAAGGCCCGTCAGAGAAGGTAAAAACCCTGTAGTTGAAACTTCGTTCCCTCCTGAGTGGATCCTGAGTACGGCGGGACACGAGAAATCCCGTCGGAAGCTGGGAGGACCATCTCCCAAGGCTAAATACTCCCTAGTGACCGATAGTGAACCAGTACCGTGAGGGAAAGGTGAAAAGCACCCCGGAAGGGGAGTGAAAGAGATCCTGAAACCGTGTGCCTACAAGTAGTCAGAGCCCGTTTATGGGTGATGGCGTGCCTTTTGTAGAATGAACCGGCGAGTTACGATTACATGCAAGGTTAAGTTGAAGAGACGGAGCCGCAGCGAAAGCGAGTCTGAATAGGGCGAATGAGTATGTGGTCGTAGACCCGAAACCAGGTGATCTACCCATGTCCAGGGTGAAGGTTGGGTAACACCAACTGGAGGCCCGAACCCACGCACGTTGAAAAGTGCGGGGATGAGGTGTGGGTAGCGGAGAAATTCCAATCGAACTTGGAGATAGCTGGTTCTCTCCGAAATAGCTTTAGGGCTAGCCTCACGTTGTAAGAGTCTTGGAGGTAGAGCACTGTTTGGACTAGGGGCCCTCATCGGGTTACCGAATTCAGACAAACTCCGAATGCCAAAGACTTATCCGTGGGAGTCAGACTGCGAGTGATAAGATCCGTAGTCAAAAGGGAAACAGCCCAGACCACCAGCTAAGGTCCCAAAGTATACGTTAAGTGGAAAAGGATGTGGAGTTGCTTAGACAACCAGGATGTTGGCTTAGAAGCAGCCATCATTTAAAGAGTGCGTAATAGCTCACTGGTCGAGTGACTCTGCGCCGAAAATGTACCGGGGCTAAACGTATCACCGAAGCTGTGGATTGACATCTTAGATGTCAGTGGTAGGAGAGCGTTCTAAGGGCGTTGAAGCTAGACCGTAAGGACTGGTGGAGCGCTTAGAAGTGAGAATGCCGGTATGAGTAGCGAAAGATGGGTGAGAATCCCATCCACCGAATGCCTAAGGTTTCCTGAGGAAGGCTCGTCCTCTCAGGGTTAGTCGGGACCTAAGCCGAGGCCGAAAGGCGTAGGCGATGGACAACAGGTTGATATTCCTGTACCACCTCTTTATCGTTTGAGCGACGGGGGGACGCAGGAGGATAGGGTAAGCGCGCTGTTGGATATGCGCGTCTAAGCAGTTAGGCTGCAAGTGAGGCAAATCCCGCTTGCGTGAAGGCTGAGCTGTGACAGCGAGGGAAATTTAGTACCGAAGTTCCTGATTCCACACTGCCAAGAAAAGCCTCTAGCGAGATAAATGGTGCCCGTACCGCAAACCGACACAGGTAGGCGAGGAGAGAATCCTAAGGTGAGCGAGAGAACTCTCGTTAAGGAACTCGGCAAAATGACCCCGTAACTTCGGGAGAAGGGGTGCTCATTTGGGTGAATAGCCCGGATGAGCCGCAGTGAATAGGCCCAGGCGACTGTTTAGCAAAAACACAGGTCTCTGCGAAGCCGCAAGGCGAAGTATAGGGGCTGACGCCTGCCCGGTGCTGGAAGGTTAAGAGGAGGGGTTAGCTCACGCGAAGCTCTGAATCGAAGCCCCAGTAAACGGCGGCCGTAACTATAACGGTCCTAAGGTAGCGAAATTCCTTGTCGGGTAAGTTCCGACCCGCACGAAAGGCGTAACGATCTGGGCACTGTCTCAACGAGAGACTCGGTGAAATTATAGTACCTGTGAAGATGCAGGTTACCCGCGACAGGACGGAAAGACCCCGTGGAGCTTTACTGTAGCCTGATATTGAATTTTGGTACAGCTTGTACAGGATAGGTAGGAGCCTGAGAAACCGGAGCGCCAGCTTCGGTGGAGGCGTCGGTGGGATACTACCCTGGCTGTATTGAAATTCTAACCCGCGCCCCTGATCGGGGCGGGAGACAGTGTCAGGTGGGCAGTTTGACTGGGGCGGTCGCCTCCTAAAGAGTAACGGAGGCGCCCAAAGGTTCCCTCAGAATGGTTGGAAATCATTCGCAGAGTGTAAAGGCACAAGGGAGCTTGACTGCGAGACCTACAAGTCGAGCAGGGACGAAAGTCGGGCTTAGTGATCCGGTGGTTCCGCATGGAAGGGCCATCGCTCAACGGATAAAAGCTACCCCGGGGATAACAGGCTTATCTCCCCCAAGAGTCCACATCGACGGGGAGGTTTGGCACCTCGATGTCGGCTCATCGCATCCTGGGGCTGTAGTCGGTCCCAAGGGTTGGGCTGTTCGCCCATTAAAGCGGTACGCGAGCTGGGTTCAGAACGTCGTGAGACAGTTCGGTCCCTATCCGTCGTGGGCGCAGGAAATTTGAGAGGAGCTGTCCTTAGTACGAGAGGACCGGGATGGACGCACCGCTGGTGTACCAGTTGTCTTGCCAAAGGCATCGCTGGGTAGCTATGTGCGGACGGGATAAGTGCTGAAAGCATCTAAGCATGAAGCCCCCCTCAAGATGAGATTTCCCATAGCGCAAGCTAGTAAGAACCCTGAAAGATGATCAGGTTGATAGGTCAGAGGTGGAAGCGCGGTGACGTGTGGAGCTGACTGATACTAATCGTTCGAGGACTTAACCAAATAGATCATTCGTTCTTCTTGAATTCTTCTTACAACATTATCTAGTTTTGAGGGAGCAAAGCTTTTTGCGAAGCAAAATTGCAAAACCTCAAACCAAATAGTCTGGTGGCGATGGCGAGAAGGTCACACCCGTTCCCATACCGAACACGGAAGTTAAGCTTCTCAGCGCCGATGGTAGTTGGGGGTTTCCCCCTGTGAGAGTAGGACGCCGCCGGGCGAAAAGACAGAGAATCACTTCCCTGTCTTTTTTAATCCCATTATCATACTTTTCCAGTTATTGCTGGTTGTTGGATAACACCTGAGGTGTTATATTAGTAACTCAGCTCCACTTGATCGATTGTTTAAAAGACTTTCAAAAAAGTGTTGACGAGCTGGTTGGAAGATGATAAGATTTAAAAGTTGTCACTGAAACGGCAACAAACATTGCTCTTTGAAAACTAAACAAACAAGCGTCAACAAACAATAATATTCTTGCTTCTATTATAGAAGACAAGAGCCAACGTTTTATTTTATGAGCTAACTCATAACTCTTTCTTGGAGAGTTTGATCCTGGCTCAGGACGAACGCTGGCGGCGTGCCTAATACATGCAAGTCGAGCGGATCTTCATTAGCTTGCTTTTGAAGATCAGCGGCGGACGGGTGAGTAACACGTGGGCAACCTGCCTGTAAGACTGGGATAACTTCGGGAAACCGGAGCTAATACCGGATAATCCTTTCCCCCACATGAGGGAAAGCTGAAAGACGGTTTCGGCTGTCGCTTACAGATGGGCCCGCGGCGCATTAGCTAGTTGGTGAGGTAACGGCTCACCAAGGCAACGATGCGTAGCCGACCTGAGAGGGTGATCGGCCACACTGGGACTGAGACACGGCCCAGACTCCTACGGGAGGCAGCAGTAGGGAATCTTCCGCAATGGACGAAAGTCTGACGGAGCAACGCCGCGTGAGCGATGAAGGCCTTCGGGTCGTAAAGCTCTGTTGTCAGGGAAGAACAAGTATCGGAGTAACTGCCGGTACCTTGACGGTACCTGACCAGAAAGCCACGGCTAACTACGTGCCAGCAGCCGCGGTAATACGTAGGTGGCAAGCGTTGTCCGGAATTATTGGGCGTAAAGCGCGCGCAGGCGGTCCTTTAAGTCTGATGTGAAAGCCCACGGCTCAACCGTGGAGGGTCATTGGAAACTGGGGGACTTGAGTGCAGAAGAGGAGAGCGGAATTCCACGTGTAGCGGTGAAATGCGTAGAGATGTGGAGGAACACCAGTGGCGAAGGCGGCTCTCTGGTCTGTAACTGACGCTGAGGCGCGAAAGCGTGGGGAGCGAACAGGATTAGATACCCTGGTAGTCCACGCCGTAAACGATGAGTGCTAAGTGTTAGAGGGTTTCCGCCCTTTAGTGCTGCAGCAAACGCATTAAGCACTCCGCCTGGGGAGTACGGCCGCAAGGCTGAAACTCAAAGGAATTGACGGGGGCCCGCACAAGCGGTGGAGCATGTGGTTTAATTCGAAGCAACGCGAAGAACCTTACCAGGTCTTGACATCCTCTGACAACCCTAGAGATAGGGCGTTCCCCTTCGGGGGACAGAGTGACAGGTGGTGCATGGTTGTCGTCAGCTCGTGTCGTGAGATGTTGGGTTAAGTCCCGCAACGAGCGCAACCCTTGATCTTAGTTGCCAGCATTCAGTTGGGCACTCTAAGGTGACTGCCGGTGACAAACCGGAGGAAGGTGGGGATGACGTCAAATCATCATGCCCCTTATGACCTGGGCTACACACGTGCTACAATGGATGGAACAAAGGGTCGCGAAGCCGCGAGGTCGAGCCAATCCCATAAAACCATTCTCAGTTCGGATTGCAGGCTGCAACTCGCCTGCATGAAGCCGGAATCGCTAGTAATCGCGGATCAGCATGCCGCGGTGAATACGTTCCCGGGCCTTGTACACACCGCCCGTCACACCACGAGAGTTTGTAACACCCGAAGTCGGTGGGGTAACCTTTTGGAGCCAGCCGCCTAAGGTGGGACAGATGATTGGGGTGAAGTCGTAACAAGGTAGCCGTATCGGAAGGTGCGGCTGGATCACCTCCTTTCTAAGGATATTGCCTAAGGGCAATCGGAATGCGAACCTACGGTTCGTACTGTTGACCAGCTTGTTTGTTTAGTTTTGAGGGAGCAAGTGCCTCAAGACTTTTTTGTTCCTTGAAAACTAGATAATCGTAAGTAAGAAGAACCAAGAAAAACCGAGTGATCGCCATTTTAGTTTTCTCTCTATTCAATTAGAGAAATGACCTTTTAGGTTAAGTTAGAAAGGGCGCACGGTGGATGCCTTGGCACTAGGAGCCGATGAAGGACGGGACTAACACCGATATGCTTCGGGGAGCTGTAAGTAAGCTTTGATCCGGAGATTTCCGAATGGGGAAACCCACTGTTCGTAATGGAACAGTATCTTTACCTGAATACATAGGGTATTGAAGGCAGACCCGGGGAACTGAAACATCTAAGTACCCGGAGGAAGAGAAAGCAAACGCGATTCCCTGAGTAGCGGCGAGCGAAACGGGACATAGCCCAAACCAAGAGGCTTGCCTCTTGGGGTTGTAGGACACTCTACATGGAGTTACAAAGGAACGGGGTAGATGAAGTGGTCTGGAAAGGCCCGTCAGAGAAGGTAAAAACCCTGTAGTTGAAACTTCGTTCCCTCCTGAGTGGATCCTGAGTACGGCGGGACACGAGAAATCCCGTCGGAAGCTGGGAGGACCATCTCCCAAGGCTAAATACTCCCTAGTGACCGATAGTGAACCAGTACCGTGAGGGAAAGGTGAAAAGCACCCCGGAAGGGGAGTGAAAGAGATCCTGAAACCGTGTGCCTACAAGTAGTCAGAGCCCGTTTATGGGTGATGGCGTGCCTTTTGTAGAATGAACCGGCGAGTTACGATTACATGCAAGGTTAAGTTGAAGAGACGGAGCCGCAGCGAAAGCGAGTCTGAATAGGGCGAATGAGTATGTGGTCGTAGACCCGAAACCAGGTGATCTACCCATGTCCAGGGTGAAGGTTGGGTAACACCAACTGGAGGCCCGAACCCACGCACGTTGAAAAGTGCGGGGATGAGGTGTGGGTAGCGGAGAAATTCCAATCGAACTTGGAGATAGCTGGTTCTCTCCGAAATAGCTTTAGGGCTAGCCTCACGTTGTAAGAGTCTTGGAGGTAGAGCACTGTTTGGACTAGGGGCCCTCATCGGGTTACCGAATTCAGACAAACTCCGAATGCCAAAGACTTATCCGTGGGAGTCAGACTGCGAGTGATAAGATCCGTAGTCAAAAGGGAAACAGCCCAGACCACCAGCTAAGGTCCCAAAGTATACGTTAAGTGGAAAAGGATGTGGAGTTGCTTAGACAACCAGGATGTTGGCTTAGAAGCAGCCACCATTTAAAGAGTGCGTAATAGCTCACTGGTCGAGTGACTCTGCGCCGAAAATGTACCGGGGCTAAACGTATCACCGAAGCTGTGGATTGACATCTTAGATGTCAGTGGTAGGAGAGCGTTCTAAGGGCGTTGAAGCTAGACCGTAAGGACTGGTGGAGCGCTTAGAAGTGAGAATGCCGGTATGAGTAGCGAAAGATGGGTGAGAATCCCATCCACCGAATGCCTAAGGTTTCCTGAGGAAGGCTCGTCCTCTCAGGGTTAGTCGGGACCTAAGCCGAGGCCGAAAGGCGTAGGCGATGGACAACAGGTTGATATTCCTGTACCACCTCTTTATCGTTTGAGCGACGGGGGGACGCAGGAGGATAGGGTAAGCGCGCTGTTGGATATGCGCGTCTAAGCAGTTAGGCTGCAAGTGAGGCAAATCCCGCTTGCGTGAAGGCTGAGCTGTGACAGCGAGGGAAATTTAGTACCGAAGTTCCTGATTCCACACTGCCAAGAAAAGCCTCTAGCGAGATAAATGGTGCCCGTACCGCAAACCGACACAGGTAGGCGAGGAGAGAATCCTAAGGTGAGCGAGAGAACTCTCGTTAAGGAACTCGGCAAAATGACCCCGTAACTTCGGGAGAAGGGGTGCTCATTTGGGTGAATAGCCCGGATGAGCCGCAGTGAATAGGCCCAGGCGACTGTTTAGCAAAAACACAGGTCTCTGCGAAGCCGCAAGGCGAAGTATAGGGGCTGACGCCTGCCCGGTGCTGGAAGGTTAAGAGGAGGGGTTAGCTCACGCGAAGCTCTGAATCGAAGCCCCAGTAAACGGCGGCCGTAACTATAACGGTCCTAAGGTAGCGAAATTCCTTGTCGGGTAAGTTCCGACCCGCACGAAAGGCGTAACGATCTGGGCACTGTCTCAACGAGAGACTCGGTGAAATTATAGTACCTGTGAAGATGCAGGTTACCCGCGACAGGACGGAAAGACCCCGTGGAGCTTTACTGTAGCCTGATATTGAATTTTGGTACAGCTTGTACAGGATAGGTAGGAGCCTGAGAAACCGGAGCGCCAGCTTCGGTGGAGGCGTCGGTGGGATACTACCCTGGCTGTATTGAAATTCTAACCCGCGCCCCTGATCGGGGCGGGAGACAGTGTCAGGTGGGCAGTTTGACTGGGGCGGTCGCCTCCTAAAGAGTAACGGAGGCGCCCAAAGGTTCCCTCAGAATGGTTGGAAATCATTCGCAGAGTGTAAAGGCACAAGGGAGCTTGACTGCGAGACCTACAAGTCGAGCAGGGACGAAAGTCGGGCTTAGTGATCCGGTGGTTCCGCATGGAAGGGCCATCGCTCAACGGATAAAAGCTACCCCGGGGATAACAGGCTTATCTCCCCCAAGAGTCCACATCGACGGGGAGGTTTGGCACCTCGATGTCGGCTCATCGCATCCTGGGGCTGTAGTCGGTCCCAAGGGTTGGGCTGTTCGCCCATTAAAGCGGTACGCGAGCTGGGTTCAGAACGTCGTGAGACAGTTCGGTCCCTATCCGTCGTGGGCGCAGGAAATTTGAGAGGAGCTGTCCTTAGTACGAGAGGACCGGGATGGACGCACCGCTGGTGTACCAGTTGTCTTGCCAAAGGCATCGCTGGGTAGCTATGTGCGGACGGGATAAGTGCTGAAAGCATCTAAGCATGAAGCCCCCCTCAAGATGAGATTTCCCATAGCGCAAGCTAGTAAGAACCCTGAAAGATGATCAGGTTGATAGGTCAGAGGTGGAAGCGCGGTGACGTGTGGAGCTGACTGATACTAATCGTTCGAGGACTTAACCAAATAGATCATTCGTTCTTCTTGAATTCTTCTTACAACATTATCTAGTTTTGAGGGAGCAAAGCTTTTTGCGAAGCAAAATTGCAAAACCTCAAACCAAATAGTCTGGTGGCGATGGCGAGAAGGTCACACCCGTTCCCATACCGAACACGGAAGTTAAGCTTCTCAGCGCCGATGGTAGTTGGGGGTTTCCCCCTGTGAGAGTAGGACGCCGCCGGGC